>JAOZJV010000693.1 GCA_029935695.1 Candidatus Krumholzibacteriia bacterium
ATAAGGGCCGACGGCACAAAGACCGCCGCAGTGTCACGGTATACCACATAGTGCACAATGTTTTCTTCCTGGGATGCATCCCAGGTGATGCGCACTTCGCCATCACCCAACTGTGTAAGGGCGGCGCCGGTGACCATGGCCGGAGCCACAAAGTCAGCGGCGGGTCCACCCAGCAATCCCATGTCGGCACGGGATCCATCAGGATCAAGACAACCGGCATCGTCCTGGCCGGCATCCACACAAGGCGAGTACTGAGCCAGCCCAAAATCGCCGGCATTCACAAATAAGGGATCAAGAGAGATGTCGTGAGCACCGGCATCACTGTTATCATAGTTGGATGGCAGGTTACCCACCACGTTGTTGTAGTCGGCAACCATCAATTCACCAACGGCCAGCATGCCGCCACCCTGGTTGTCCATGACGATGTTGTTGCGGACCTGGAAATCACCCGAAGCCACAACCATCAGGCCACCACTGGTGCCCGAAGTATTTTGCTGGAAAAGACAGTTTTCAATCTTACCGGAAGCGCTCATGGCCCCGATTCCACCACCCAGAATTCCGCTCTCGTTGCTGAGGAAATGACTGTTGGTGATGGCAAGTTCAGTTTCGTTACAATACACACCGCCACCACTGCCGCCGCCGGAGGTATTGCCGATGAACTGGTTGCCGCTGGCAGTCAGGAATCCACCGGAAACCATGACCGCGCCACCACTGCCTACTGCCTGGTTCTGGTAAAAGACCACATCTTCCAGGTTGAGGCTGGAATTCAGCGCATAAATGCCAGAACCTTCATAAGCCATGAAGCCTTCAGAGATGTGACCGCCAACCATATCCAGGGTTGAATTTTCCACATGCAAGGCCCCACCGGTGTTGCTGATCGCGCCATCGCTGCAAATGTTCATATCAAATTCACATTGATTCAAAGAAATCCGGGCATCATCAAAAAGGGCAACAGCACCACCCTTGGTGGCTGTGTTGCTGGTGAAGATGCAGGACTCAATGACAGGCTGGCCACCGACGACACAAATGGCCCCACCGTAGCCGAGGCCCACACCGAGGCTTGCCCGGTTGTTGTTGAATGTGCAGTTGGAAATCGTTGGCGAACAACCATTGATGAGGATGCCACCACCATGATACCCGCCCACAGGATCAGAACTGATAGCCGCGGCGCAATCTTCAAACAGGAAGCCGTCTACACTGCCAAGAGTTCCACAGCCGGAAAGGAAACGCATACCGGTTTCACCGGAGACAACCCGTGTCACGTTGGTTTGAGGATCACGGGTGCTGAAGTCTTCGCTGTATCCACCCAAAAGAGCAACAGGACCGGATACAGTCAGGGAACCGGGATAATTGCCCCCGGCCACCAGCACCGTATCGATACCTGAGCAAACGTTCAGAACATCACTGATGCTGTGACCAGCTGTGGCAGGAGTTTCATAGGGTGCCGTGTTGCTGCCCTGGTCGGAAACATAACGAACCCGGTGGCCCAAAATAGTGATGGGGTTGTGAGTGATGCCGTAACCCTCTTCAGTACCACCATCGCTGGGATGAATTACCAGGCTGGCATAGTTGGTGCTTTCGTTGGGAACTTCCCAGGTATAAGTGCCAGTGTTGGGCACGTTCTCAGCCACCATAATATCGTGGCAATGTCCTTCAATACCCAACCAGATGTCCACGTTGCTGACCGGATCGCCACTGGTGTTCCAGGTCAGGTCGCGCATTTGGCCACCGACCAGATCGGCACCATCGATGCCGCCTGTCAAGTCGATGGAAACGGGAGGAGCAACGTACTGCAACTGGGTGATGCTTGTGCCCGTGTTGGCCGCACCATATTTCACGGTGATGTAACCATTCTCACCAAATCCGGGACCCCAGGAGTTCTTGATGATCCAGGCGCCTTCCTCATCACAGGAGCGGTCATCGTAGCCCACGATGAGCACCAGGTGATTGGTGGTATAGCTGATCTCTTCAAAACAACCACTGCTGTATACTTCAAAAGCATCACTGGCATCGATGCCCGTGCAAACGGGACCGTTCTGCAGAGCGGTTTTAATCTGATCCACATTGTTTGAGATGTGATTGTAGCCGGTGATGTAACCGTACTTTTTCAGGCCGCTCTGAATACAGGGAGCTTCGGGAGGATCAGCGCTGAGATAAGGCATGCAGCCTTCAGTAACTGCTCCCTGCTGCTGGAAAACATA
>JAOZJV010000694.1 GCA_029935695.1 Candidatus Krumholzibacteriia bacterium
ACCGTCATGCTGACTTATCACACCAACACCAAACTGGCAGAAAAAGTGGTGGGCGAGATTGAAGCCCAAGGTGGCCAGGCTTCTTCAGTGCAAATGAGCCTGAGCAGCCGCAGCAGTATTCAGAATGCGGTGGCCAAAACCACTGAGGCCTTTGGAAGCCCAACCATTCTGGTGAACAACGCGGCCATTGCCCAGGAGAAACCATTCCTGGATATTACCGATGAAGACTGGGATGAAGTCCTGGCGTGTAATCTGAAAGGTGCTTTTGGTGCCTGCCAGGAAGTTCTGCCCGCTATGCTGTCTGCTGGTTTCGGTCGAATTATCAATATTACTTCCATCGGCGGCCAGTGGGGCGGATTCAATCAAGTCCACTACGCCGCTTCCAAAGCCGGCCTCATCAGTTTGACCAGGTCACTGGCGAAAATTTACAGCCACCAGGGCGTAACCTGCAATGCGGTGGCTCCCGGATTGGTTGAAACGGAAATGACCGCCAGGGAACTGGACAGTGATCACGGAAAAGAAAAAGTGGGTAATATCCCCATGGGCAGAATTGGCACGGTAAATGAAGTGGCCGATGTGGTGGCTTTTTTAGCTTCCGAAAAAGCATCCTATGTTACGGGACAAACCATCAACGTTAATGGCGGAATGCTTTTCGGATAATACATCCTCGCCGAGATCAGCCCAGAAGCTCCTTTATCCAATCGATAATTTTTTGACTCTTTTCTTCAACCGTTCTGTATTGCAGATCGTATTTTTCTGTCAGATGGGCTACATCCGAAGCTAACTTTTTCTGCCGGGAAGGAGTCAGCCAGTCAGCCAGGCGGCGCCAGAGATCTGCCGGATCATCGGCCACTTCCATCACGCCCTCTTCCAGAGGAATACTGCCACGCCTGCGCCAATCCGGTTGAGTGGTCGTCACCAGATAGGGTGGCATCAGAACCACCGAAGCCTTGCCCATCTGAAAGACATCAAACAGCACGCTGCTGAACCCCACACCGGCCACGATATCTGCCGCTGTCAGAACTTCCGGCAATTGATCACCAAAAACACGGGGAGCCGGCAAGCCAAATCGGTGGGCCATATTTTCCAGACAGGCCTTCACCCCCGGCATCACATCGGGCCTCGCCTCGGCCGGATGAAGTTTGATCAACAATTCAAGATCATGCCGGAAATCGTCTTCGGCCAAAGAACGAAAAATATCTTCATAAAGGTCAATGACGTTGAGTTGCCCCGTGACCAGGACATTGATTGAGCGGGATTCAATCCAGGTGCACACCAGGGTGACGACTTTTTTTGTGCTGGAAATGCCCAGCCTTTTTCGGGCTTCCTCTCGAGTAAGCCCTTGTCCGACAATGGTATCAGTCGGTGTACCCAAGCCCAGAAACTTCGTGCCCTGGTCCGGGAAATTCGCCAGGATCTCCTCAAAAATTCCCGCCTCCATAGGCGAATCAAGGTTGAGGTACTCGGAAGCAAAATACATGGGCATGTTTCTTTTCAAATTACTGTACTGCCAGCGAATTTGAGCAAAGAAGAAACCATGCTCCAGATTCATGGTGGGAATGCCCATTTTTCGAGCTGTGAGTGCGGTCATCCGGGCATGACTGCCATAATCGGCTCCGCTGATGACCATGTCGATGGGATGAGCGGCATGAATCAATTGGAAATGGGCTTCCTTTTTCAGGAGCACGGAAACTCTGGGATGCAAAGTACTGCCGGTGTAACCATCAGGCAGGCTCCATTGCTCTGCCCTTTCAGGATGCAGGGCCTTAAAATCTGAAACCAGTTGGTCAGCCAGAACCTTGGTTTCAACGGTGATCCTGTTTTCCAGATTATCCGCTTCTTCCCGGGTCATGGAACCGGCAAGCATGAAAGGATCACTGATGTTTAATCCGGGTTCATTCTGCAGAGGCGCCAGGCCCTCTCCTATCACATGAAAATTTCGGGCCAATTCGCGCAGAAAGATCTGGCTTCGATCAAGCATGATACCGTTGATAAAAATATTTTTCATGACTGGTCTGCCCCCGTGTTTTCTTCGGGAGTGAGGTCTGCCAGAATGATTTCATTCAAGAGAAAATGGTATTCCTGCCCAAGAGCCAGGGCAATGTCGGGCATGGGCTCGGCGCCCATCAGCTTTGGCCGCAAATAGTCAATCAGCTGGGCATCGGATTCGGCAGCTGATTCCTGCAGGACTTCCGAAA
>JAOZJV010000695.1 GCA_029935695.1 Candidatus Krumholzibacteriia bacterium
CACTTTCAAACGGTAGAACAGGTCCAGGCGGAATCTTCCCGCCTCAATTTCCGCCGGCAGATCCTTGTGGGTGGCTGAAACGAAACGAAGATCCACTTCAACACCTTTTAAATCACCAATGCGCCGCACTTTTCGTTCCTGCATCACCCTGAGTAATTTTATCTGTAATGACAGGGGCATATCCCCGATCTCATCCAGGAAAAATGTCCCGCCGCTGGCCGAAGCCAAAAGGCCCAGTTTATCGCCCTGAGCCCCGGTGAAGGAGCCGGATTTGTGACCAAAGAGTTCACTCTCAAATAAAGATTCTGGAAGTGCAGCACAATTCTGACCAACAAATGGTCCCTGATGTCTGTCACTGCGCAAATGCAAAGCCTGAGCGACGATTTCCTTACCTGTGCCAGATTCACCGGTCAACAGAACATTCACCCCACTGGTGGCAATGCTTCCCAGGCGTTGCCCAATCATCTTCATTTCTTCGCTGACACCCACGCATCCCGGAATGCCGGCAATGGTCAGAGGACGGGGAAAAGGAATGTCGCGATGACATCTCTGTCCAATTTTTGGAACAAGGCCCCGGGATGCCTGCCCCATTTCAATTTGCGCCTTGGGTAAGGGAAACAAAGTTGGTTGCCAGGGAATTCCCCCACCTGGAGACATGGTCGGCACACTGCCCAGCTGATCCAGAACCGGGGCCAAACGTGCGGCCAACCGCTGGGCCCAAAGAAAAACAGCCTCTCGCCAGGGACCTTTGGCCTGAAACCAGATACCGAGACATCCTCGCACCTTGGACCCGATCACCAAAGGCTCCACCCACAGGGCTTTGCCTTTGTCCCAGGATTCAAACTCTTCTTTCCGGATGCTCATGGCCTTCAGGAAATTACTGAGAGGAGGCCGCGTGGCCATGCCATTCAACCTTGCTTTTCCCGTGGCCCAGGCGTACAGGACATTCAGCGGTGCAGTCTGCTCCTGGCCTTCCCGGCGCACCACCCACAGGGCCACTCCGTCCGAACCGTGTGGAAAACTGCGCATCTCTTCATCCCAAAAACTCATGGTATCCATAAGGGCCCCCTTGTTGTGTTGATCATTCCGGCTGCAAAGCAAATATTCATGTTGTCTACTAACGGGAGGGTTCCGGCCGAGCAAAGCTCTATATAGGCAAGTGGAACTGTGGAAGACTTGCAGGGAACAGGCCAGGGCGGCTAGCGGGCTTGATGATCTTCTTGAAAATAATCAACGCTGGTATTCAACTGATAATAAACATCTTAGATTTCCTGAATAGTGCGTTGGAAAGATACAGGAATTCGACGATAACATTTTCGAGAATGACATGTCCCATCCATGTCCTTAATGACATCAGTCATTCAGCAGGAAAGGGCCCTTTTAAAAACGTCACTCTATCTATCAAAAACGATGCTCCCCGGGGAGCACCGTTTTTGATGATAAATACTGATCCAGAAGATTTTACACTCCCTAAAACGGCAACCGAACAGCCTCATCTCCGGCCGAAACTTCACCCAGCAAAACAGCCCCCACTCCAGGAACCTGCGTCAGGTCAACACCAGGATCAGCAATAATCACCAACCCAATGCCCATGTTAAACACCCGGTGCATTTCAGCATCGGAAATATCACCCCGGGCCTGGATCAATTTGAAAATGTCCAGAGTTTCCCAGGTGGAAGGATCCACATTCACGCACAGCCCATCGGGAACCACCCGGGGAATGTTGTCATAAAAACCACCCCCGGTGATGTGGCAAAGTCCGTGCACAGCTTCTCTGCTGAATTGTTCCCACATGGCGCGAACATCGCCCAGATAACTCTTGTGCACAGCCAGCAGGGCGTCGCCCACCGAAACACCGTTCAATTCAGCGGGTGTATCGCTTACTGAATACCCTGCCTTATCAAACAAGACCGCCCGGGCCAAGCTGTAACCATTGGTGTGCAGCCCCGTGCTGGGCAGTCCCCATACTTTGTCCCCCACAGCAATGCGCGAGCCATCAATAACATTTTCCGGCAGCACGCGGCCCACAATGGTCCCGGCCAGATCAAATTCGCCAGAGCTGTACACCCCGGGCATTTCTGCCGTCTCGCCACCGAGCAACGCACAGCCGTTTTCCCGGCATCCGGTGGCAAAACCTTCAATAATCTCAGGCAGCACGGCCTCATCCAGTTTGCTGGTGGCAAAGTAATCCAGAAAG
>JAOZJV010000151.1 GCA_029935695.1 Candidatus Krumholzibacteriia bacterium
CTGCAAACGGTGCTGCCGGCTCTGCTGACCGCCGATGGGCCCAGTAACCTGGTGCTCGAAGGCGGTACGCACAATGCAGCCGCTCCGCCTTTCGAGTTCCTGGATCAGGTTTTTCTTCCTCAGATCAACCGGATGGGACCAACGGTGACAGCGGCTCTTCAGCGACCGGGTTTCGAACCGGCCGGTGGCGGACGTTTCACCGTGGAGGTTCAGCCTTCCCAAAAACTGGAAGTGCTGGAGCTGATGGAACTGGGAAAAATTGAAAAGAAAGAAATCAGGGCGGTGGTGGCTCATCTGGATAATTCCATCGCCGAGAAAGAGATGCGCATGGTCCTCAAAAGGCTGCGCTGGGAAGATGCCGACGCCAAGGTTGAGCGGGCTGACGATTCCACCGGTCCCGGCAATGTCCTGAGGGTGACGGTGCGCAGTGAACACTCAACCCAAATGGCGGTCAGTTTTGGCCGCATCGGCGTCAGCAGTAAAAAAGTGGCTCATGATGCCGCCCAGGAAATGCAGCACTTTCTGAGTTCAGGCGCAGCCGTTGGCAGGCGTCTGGCCGATCAGCTCTTGCTGCCCATGGCCCTTGCTGGTGGCGGCCGGTTTACGACTCCGCCCCTCAGCAAACACTCGCTGACCCAGATCGATACCATCGGCCGTTTTCTGGACGTGGCGGTCACTGTGACCGATCTGGATCGGCACTTGTGTGAAGTCAAAGTTGAAACCAACACCGCGCAAGCGGAAGGATGATAAAATGATTGAAGAAAGAAAGCCCGCACCGTACCGGATGTGGGGAAACCTGGCTGAGCCGTCCTCCATCAAGCAGATGGAAGATGCGTGCTCGCTGCCCATCGCCGTCAAAGGCGCCCTGATGCCCGATGCCCACTATGGGTATGGCCTTCCCATTGGCGGAGTGCTGGCCACCAAGGATGCGGTCATTCCGTATGCCGTGGGCATGGACATCGCCTGCCGCATGTGCATGACGGTGCTCGACTGGCCGGTGGAAGCTCTGGAGGAAAGAGAACCCGAACTGAAAAGCGCCCTGGTGCGAGAAACGAAATTTGGTGTGGGGGCGCGGTACCGGAAAAACAAGCTGGAGCACGAGGTCATGGATGACCAGTGGGATGACAACACATTCCTGGCTGGTCTGAAAGATAAGGCCTGGAGCCAGCTGGGCACGTCCGGTTCTGGAAATCATTTTGCCGAGTTTGGTGAACTGACTCTGGAAAAGGATGACCTGGGACTGAAGGCGGGCCGGTATCTGGCCCTGCTCAGCCACAGCGGAAGTCGGGGCACCGGTGCAGAGATTGCCACTCATTACAGCAAGCTGGCTGCCAGTCTGCATCCTGAGCTGCCCAAGCATCTGTCGGCTCTGGCCTGGCTGGATCTGGACAGTGAAGAGGGTCGTCAGTATTGGCACGCCATGGAGCTCATGGGGCGGTACGCATCGGCAAACCATCACCTGATTCACCAGAAGGTTCTGGGCAATCTGGGTGCCGAGTCCATGCTGAATCTGGAGAACCATCACAACTTTGCCTGGCGTGAAATTCACGACGGTCAGGAAGTGGTGGTGCACCGGAAGGGTGCCACCCCGGCGGACAAAGATGTCACCGGAGTCATTCCCGGCAGCATGGCCACACCGGGTTATGTGGTGCGTGGTCTGGGCAATGCCGAGTCGCTGAATTCAGCTTCACACGGTGCCGGCCGGAAGATGAGTCGTAAGGCTGCTTTCAAGAATTTCACCTGGGAGCAGGGACGTGAGTTTCTTGCTCGCAAGAACGTGAAGCTCATTTCAGCCGGACTGGACGAAGTGCCCATGGCCTACAAGGACATTGAAGAAGTCATGGCCTGTCAGGAGGATCTGGTGACGAAGGTTGCCCGGTTTGATCCGCGGCTGGTCAAGATGTGTCCGGGAAAGTGAAGATTGATGATGGGGGCACCCTGCAGTAGACTGAGATCAACTTTTGGTCAATAAGAGAGAAATTCAAGTCCGCACCTGAATCTCCAGCTGTACACTCTCAGGGAGTCCCCATGTTTCATAATTTATCCCGCCGCGATTTCATCAAGAATATGGCCCTGACCACCGGTGCTTTGGGGTACTGGAGTTTGAGTGGTTGTAATCCAGGAACCAGTTCCCCTGCCTCCTTCAATATGTGTGGATTTGCCGCGCCCGGTTTGGACCGGGTGCGCGTTGGTGTGATTGGACTCGGAATGCGTGGTCCGGGTGCGGTGGAACGCCTTTCCAAAATGCAGGATGTGGACATTGTCGGCTTGTGTGATATCCGACCGGAGGGTGTGCACACCGCTCAGGAAATTCTCAAAAAACACGGCCGCGCACCAGCCCGTGAATTCACGGCCGGGCCCGACGACTGGCAGAACCTCTGTCAGATGGAACTGGATCTGGTCTACATTGTCACGCCCTGGCAGTGGCATGTACCCATGGCTGTTGGTGCCATGAAAAATGGCAAGCACGCTGCGGTCGAGGTTCCCGCGGCCCTGGACCTCGATGGTTGCTGGGAATTGGTTGAAACCAGTGAGAGCACCCGCAAGCATTGCGTAATGTTGGAGAACTGCTGCTACGATTTCTTTGAATTGCAAACCCTGAACATGGTGCGTCAAGGGGTGTTCGGCGAGTTGACCCACGCCGAGGGTGCCTATATTCATTCCCTGGTCGATTATATGCAGCCTGAGGGTGATAAGGAAATCTACCAGGGCAATTGGCGCATCCAGCACAACCTCAAGCAGAATGGTAACCTTTATCCCACCCACGGGCTCGGTCCGGTGGCCCAGTGCATGGACATCAACCGGGGGAATCGCTTCCTGCACCTGACGAGCATGTCAAGCCAGCAGGCGGCGTTTACGGAACACGCCAGGCAAACGGGAAACCTCCAGTTCGCAGATTTACCAAGCTATCGCGGAGACATGAACACCACTTTGATCAAGTGCGCGAAAGGTCAGACCGTGTTGATTCAGCACGATACCAGCACTCCGCGCGCCTACAGCCGCATCCACCTGGTGCAAGGGTCGCTGGGCATGGCCCGCAAGTGGCCCCGCAAGGGCATTTGTCTGCACAGCGATGGTCACGGTTGGCTGACCGACGAGCGGATGATAGAAGTTGAGGCAAAATACCAGCACCCTCTGACCAAAACCATCGGTGATATTGCCCGGAAAGTCGGCGGCCACGGTGGCATGGATTTCATCATGGATTACCGGCTGATCTACTGCCTGAAAAACGGTTTGCCCATGGATCAGGATGTGTACGATGCGGCAGCCTGGAGTTCAGTCGTTCCCTTGAGTATCCAGTCGGTGGCTGACAAATCGAATTCCATGGATGTGCCTGATTTTACCCGGGGCGCCTGGTCCACCAATCAACCATTGCAGATTGTGGATGTGAATCCTGAGTTGCTGCCGGTGCAAGCTGTTGTGGAAGCCGGGGAACAAATGAAGGATCCCAAGTGAATAAAGCAGTATTGAAGAGTCGTGACATTAAGTCCTTACGCCACGCAGTGGCCAGAGGCGGCAAAGCAAAGTACGTTTTTTTCTGGAATGACAAACCCGCAAAGGACGGCTCCATCACACCGAGCTGTTTCAGTCAATGGTACTCAGCTCCGTTTTCCATTGATGGTCATTTTTTCCCAACAGCCGAACACTACATGATGGCCGAAAAGGCCCGTTTGTTTGGGGATGATGAGGCTTTCCAGCGCATCCTGAAAACCAGACAGCCAGGTGCCGCAAAAAGTATTGGCCGTGAGGTTCGTGGATTCAACAATGAGAAATGGGTGCAGCACCGATTCGATATTGTGGTAGCTGGAAATGTGGCCAAGTTTGAACAAAATCCGGCTCTGGGGGAGTTTCTTTTGAGCACATCCCGGCGGGTTCTTGTGGAGGCCAGTCCGGTGGATCGAATCTGGGGTATTGGGTTCGAATCAAGTGCTCCACAGGCAACCAATCCACTGCTGTGGAGGGGGCTTAACTTGATGGGGTTTGGTTTGATGGAAGTTCGGGCTCGTCTGGTGTTGGATAAACAGGCTCGGTAAAATCCGGCAGTATTTACAAATGTTTCTCAACAAGCTGCCGGCAAAGCTCAGCCAGGCGTTGAGCACCTGCCCAATGGGGATATTCCTCAACCAGGGAATTGGCCTTTTCCGCGGCCCTTTCATACTCACCCGTAGCCACCAGCAACCGGCATTCAAACCGCCAGAGCAGGGGCTCTTCCGGAAAAAGCATTTTCGCACCATTCAAATACCGGGCGACCTCGGCCCAGCGTCCAGCTTCGGACAAGGCGGAAATAGCTTCCATCCAACAGATCAACCATTCCGGTTTCTGCTGCACTGCCTGCTCAAAAGTTTCAATGGCCGCTTCATGCTCGCCTGAACTTTGCAGTATCCGACCGAGAGCCAGATTCCCGCGTATCGTAGCCGGATGATCGATTTCACCCTGGGCCGAAAGCTTATCAAGCAGTGGCCGCGCAAGATCTGTCCTGCCTTCTTCCAAATATCGGGTGGCCATTTGAAAACAGGCATCGGCATCATCGGGATTCTGGCGTAGTTTTTCCCGGGTCAATCGGGAGTAGAGATCGTCCCGCCGCTTGGCAGCATCCCCTTTTTGCAGGTGCCCGTAATGGTGAATGGTGACGTCGAGATACTCTTTTTCCATGGGTCCGCTGACGGTTTCATGGATACAGCCGTGGTAACGAAATTCCGGCAGGTTGGGAAACAGCCGGATCTGATGGGCCTCAATGAATCCCGTCATTTGGTCTTCCTGCTCAGGATACCGGCCATTGACGGACCGCCACTCGGGATGGCTTAACAGGTCGGTGTAGTTCCGCTGGGTGAAGAAATATCCCTTGGCATCATCGCTTGCAACAGCTTGAAGCAGAGTGGGGAAATCGATGGCCGCAATGCGTTCGTCTGCATCTATCGTGAGGATCCAGCTGCCTCCAGCAGCGGCGATGCCATGGTTGCGGGCCGCAGCAAAATCATCACACCAATGGAAGTGGACAACCGTTGCACCTGCGGCTTCGGCCAGAGAGACAGTGTCGTCCCTGGACCCGGTGTCGACAACGATGGCTTCATCATACAGAGGGGACAATTCTTCCAGCAGAGGCTTGATGTTGTGGGCCTCGTTGCGAACGATGAGAACCAGGGAAATGGATTCAGCCGCAGTATTCATCGGGATTTTTTCCGCCCACCTCTGGACCGGCGCCCTGTTCCCCCGCCTGAAGGTTTTTGCGTGCGTGTTTTACGGCGATCACCACGTGGTTTTTGGTCAGCAGGGGCGGGGACAGACCCGGAGTTTTGTCCGGGCCTACCAGCGGGGACCAGGCATCCCGGGGAATTCCCTATCAAATCTTCCCTGCCCATTTCCTTGAGCGCCGTCCGCAGAAGCGGCCAGTTTTTTTGATCATGATACCTGAGAAAAGCCTTATGAAGATCCCGTTGCCTCTTCTTCTTGGGAGTGAAAACCTTATCCCCGGTGGGACGGGCAGTGCGCGTAATCTGCCGCAACGTATTGCGATCCGAATGATACATGGCCGAGGCCGTGGCCATGGGGGTGGGCAGGAAAGCCTGCACCTGATCCGGCCTGAATTTGTTCTTCTTCAACCACAACGCCAGGTTAAGCATGTCGCCATTGGTTGTTCCCGGATGTGCGGCAATAAAGTAGGGGATGATGTACTGCTTTTTCCCTGCCGCCATGCTGAATTTCTCAAACATCCGGCGGAATTTTTCAAAGCTGCCGATACCCGGCTTCATCATCATATTCAAGGGCCCGTTTTCCGTATGCTCGGGAGCAATTTTCAGATATCCGCCCACATGATGAGTGATCAATTCCTTCACATACTCCGGCGACACCACTGCCAGGTCGTACCGCACTCCCGAAGCCACAAAAACCTTCTTCACACCCTCGACCTTGCGCGCCTTGCGGTACAGTTTGATCAACGGCCCATGGTCAGTGACCAGGTTGGGACAAATGCCAGGAAAAACACATGATGGTTTGCGGCAGGCGGCTTCAATTTCCTTGGTCTTGCAGGCCAGCCGGTACATGTTGGCCGTGGGCCCGCCCAGATCGCTGATGGTGCCGGTGAACCCAATGCTCTTGTCCCGAATATTTTCAATCTCGCGAACAATGCTGCCTTCACTGCGGCTCTGGATGATGCGTCCTTCGTGTTCAGTAATCGAACAAAAAGTGCAGCCTCCAAAACAACCCCGCATGATGTTGATACTGTTCTTGATCATGTCGTAGGCAGGAATTTTCGCCTGGCCGTATGAGCTATGAGGACGCCGGTTATAGGGCAGGTCAAACACCGCGTCGATTTCCGGCGTGGTCAGGGGAATGGGCATGGGGTTGATCCACACTTCCCTGCTGCCGTGGCGCTGAATCAGGGCCCGGGCATTGCCGGGATTGGTTTCCAGGTGCATCAGTCTTGAAGCGTGGGCATACAGCACCGGGTCCTTGGCCACCAGTTCATAATCCGGCAGTCGGATTACGGTGCGGGCCCGGTCTCCCCATTTCTGATGAACTTCTTTGGGTGTCAGCTTCACAGGCGCAGCGGCCTGGGCTTTGTCGCAATCAGGCTGCATGGCGTAGGGGTCGGGATGGTCAATCAGCGCACCCGGAGTATCCAGTTCGGTGCTGTCCATTTCCACCCATCCGGCAGGCACTTCCCGGGGCATGAAAGCGGTGCCCCGAATGTCGGTCATGGTGCCGATTTTTTCGCCCTCGGCCAGGCGCTGGGCAATCTCCAATATCTGCCGCTCACCGTTGCCGTACACCAGCAGGTCGGCTTTGCTATCCGGCAGCACCGAGCGCTTGACCTTGTCGGACCAGTAATCGTAATGGGCGATGCGCCGCAGACTGGCCTCGATGCCGCCGATGACCACAGGCACACCCTTGAAAGCCTCGCGGCAACGCTGGGCATAAACCAGCACTGCGCGGTCCGGTCGTTTCCCCGCCTCACCATTGGGGGTGTAACTGTCATTGCTGCGGATGCGTCGTTCGCTGGTGTAATGGTTGACCATGGAGTCCATGTTGCCGGCGGTGACTCCGAAAAAGAGATTGGGCCGGCCGAGGGTGCGGAAGGGGTCGGCGCTGAGCCAGTCCGGCTGCGAGATGATGCCCACGCGGTAACCCTGATTTTCCAAAACCCTTCCCATGACTGCCATGCCAAAGCTGGGCAGGTCTACGTACGCATCGCCGGTGACGAGGATCACATCGCAACTGTCCCATCCCAAATCATCCATTTCGGCTCGGGACATGGGCAATTGCGAGGCAATACCAAAGGATGCGGCCCAATATTTGGGACGGCTGAAAAGGGTAGGAGCGCTGGGCAAATCGGGAGCTGACAAGGTCTTTCCATTCATGAGTTGCATATTGGTTCTCACCACAGGAAAAGCTTTTCCCTGATTTCAGTCAAGGATTCAGGTGCCGGAGCCGATAATTCTTGAATACAGGGGGAAACCGATTTTCAGCATCTTGGAGGAGATGACGGTGTTTGTTGAACAATCCATGCGCGATGCATATTTACAATTTTTAGTGGACCAGAATGTTTTGGACGAAGTGGCTGCTCTCGATGTGAGGGACATGCAACAACAGGAAACTCCTCCAATCGGTCGATTGGCTGTGGTTGAGGGCGTTTTAACCATGAAGCAAATATTCAGGATCTTGAATGCCCAGGGAGATTCGGACCGGCGATTTGGCGAACTGGCCATCCAAATGGGGTTCATGAAAACCCCGCAGTTGTTGATCCTTCTGGACATCCAACGCACCAAAAGACCCGGGCTGAACAAGATCATCATGGAAATGGGGCTGGCCGATTCAAAAACCCTCGGCACCCTGCGCAAGGAATTCCTTGCGACCATCAAGGAAATGGTG
>JAOZJV010000696.1 GCA_029935695.1 Candidatus Krumholzibacteriia bacterium
TCGTGGCTCTCACTCAGCTGAGCGGGTCACTCTTTTTGGGCACCTACTCAGCTGAGCCTACAGCCACCAACATCGTTTTCAATGCAACCGATACCAACATCAACGGCGCCGGGACCTCACAAGTCACCGTCAGCTTTCCTTAAGAGGTTTTGAAATGAAAAAAACAACCATCTGGAAAATATCCCACGTATTGGTTTTGGTCTTTGCCCTGACCATCATCCTGACCGCTTGCAGCGGGGGCGATGATACACCGGCAGCTCCCACCAATCCCACCACTGCCGGCGAATTCACCACACGGGGCTGGCAACGTTTTGAAAGCAATGATTTCAGCGGAGCACTGGCTGATTTCAACGACGCCCTGGTCCTGGATGCAACCAGCGGTCAGGCCCACGCCGGACTGGGTTGGACGAGGCTGCAACTGGCCACCTCTGCCGTGGCGTTGCAAACGGCTCTTTCCAGTTTTGATCAGGCTCTCACCGCCGGAGAGAATGGGGCCTATGTCCTGGCCGGACGTTCTGCCGTTAATCTGGGCCTGGGTGGCGCTTCTTTGCCTGTTGCCATGGCCGATGCAGAGGTTGCCGGCGAAGCCGATGCCGGATTTGTATTTGCTCATCGGGCGAGTTTCAACCGTGCTGATCTGCACCTCATTGTGGCTTTTGCCGAAGCGGCCCAGGGAAATCTGTCCGCCGCCCTGACTGCTGGCAACGCTGTGACCGAAAGTGGAATTTCCGCAGGAGATTCTGGAACCTGGTCTGTTGGTGGAGTCTCCTTTACAAGTTTTGACAGCGCCGTTCTGGCTTTCCTTCAGCAATTATCTAACACCCACGCGGGATAGTTATGATTAACGGGAGCATAAAAATGATACAGAGAAAATTAACCCAGCTGGGTCTTGTGATCATCCTGTTGCTGGTGGCCGCATACGCTTCAGGGGCCACGGTCGATCCTGTTCTGCGCAGCTTGCAGGCTGAAAAACAATCAGGTTTCCACTTTCCTTATGAGCAGATTATTGCTGTGTCAGACCTGGATTCAAAAGATGGGATGACCATCGCCGTGATCATGAATCTGGACCATGGTTTGCCTGATCTGGCTGCTATTGGCGGTTTGGTAATTGGTTCGGTCAGCGGTGATATTGCCACTGCCCGGCTGCCTCTGGCCTCCCTGGAGATGCTCGCCCAGCGGCAGGATATCCGGCACATCCAGGCCGCCCGTATGCAATATCCCACCATGGATATGGCGGTCCCCGCCGCTGGCGTCAATCTGGTGTGGAACGGTTCTCCGGCCTATACGGGCGATGGTGTCCTGGTGGGCATCATCGATTCGGGTATCGACTGGACCCACGATGATTTCAAAAACACCAACGGTTCCACCCGCATCAAGGCCATCTACGATTTGTTTGCCACCGGTACGCCACCCCCTGGTTTTTCCGGTGGTGCCGAATACACCGAGAGCCAGATCAACGCCGGTAATATTACCGAGAAGGATTTCAGCGGCCATGGTACCCACGTATCGGGAATTGCCACCGGCAACGGGAATTCCAGCAGTGGTTTGTACCGTGGTATTGCTTTCGAATCGGATATCATCTTTGCCAAGCCTTTTGATGATACCGTGGGCGGGTTCCCCGAAGACAAAACCATCGATGCCATCAACTACATCACCCAGAAAGCCCAGGCCCTGGGGCAGCCCATTGCCATCAACATGTCTCTCGGTGGACACTTTGGTCCCCATGACGGTACGACGGCCCAGGAACAACTGGTCAACAACCTGTCGGGTCCAGGGGTGGCCTTCTGTATCGCGGCTGGCAATGAGGGCGAAGATTTTCTGCACCACAGTGCTTCAGCAGCCGGTGGAACGTTGCCTTTCGCCATTGTCGAATACACCGAAAATCCTGGAGCCGAAAATGATTTTGCCGTGATCAGTGTTTGGGTTGACGGCAGCAGCAGTCCTTCCATCACCATTTCCAGCGGAGAGTTCTCTTTCGGGCCGGTGCTTTCCGGGACCCAGGATGCTGTTTCCACCAACGGTGGATTAATCACCGTGGATAATGCCACCGGGGGGCTTGATCCCAACAATGGGGACAAACTCATTCTCATTTCCTGGGACGACAGTGCAGGCAGTGCCCCGGCCTCGGGTTTATGGAATATCACGGTGAACGACGGTTCGGGTATGGCCCACGCCTGGAAA
>JAOZJV010000697.1:0-1005 GCA_029935695.1 Candidatus Krumholzibacteriia bacterium
GGTTGGCTTTGAAAACTTCATTGACGATGTTCTGGCAGGCGATGGCGCACAGAGGCGTTTTGCTGGAAGGCTTCCACAGGGCGCTGTCTCCGCAGATCCAGGCCAAGGCGGTGTTCCAGGCCCACACAGCCACGGGGAAATTGAACGCGCTGATGACGCCCACAACACCCAGGGGATGCCATTGTTCCATCATGCGGTGCTTGGGTCGCTCGCTTTGCAGGGTGGGGCCACTGAGGTTGCGGCTCATGCCCACGGCGAAGTCGCAGATGTCGATCATCTCCTGCACTTCACCCAAACCTTCGGTGTAGATTTTTCCCATTTCCAGGCTGACCAGGGCGCCCAGCATGTCTTTTTTGGCGCGCAGGGCCTCGCCCACCTGACGGACAATTTCGCCGCGCAGGGGAGCTGGCATGGAGCGGAACTCCAGGAATGCCGCGCGAGCCTGCTTCATGACCAGGTCATAATCCTTGGTGCTGGTTTGTTCGATGGTGCCCAGAAGTTCGCCTGTGGTGGGGCTGTAACTTTTGAGATAGTCTTTGCTGTTGGCAAACCACTCGCCGCCACAGTTGGCACCCTTCATCTTCGACTTCAGACCCAGAGCCCGAAAGATCTGGTTCTTGGTAATTTTTTTCGCTTTGGCCATGTTCTATTCCTCCAAAAAGTTCGTGTCCAACGTCCTAATAGGACGTCCGTTCATCTTTACAAACAATGTTCAGGTCGGCCAGTTCATCCAGAACCGGATTGTAGATTTCAGGGTGCACCGGTCGCAGCACACCACGCTGGGGAATTTTTCCGTCAAGGATCAGGCGAGCGGCAATGGCCGCCGGCAGCGATACGGTCCGGCTCATGGAGCTGTCCCCGTAACGCACACCGTAATCCACAAGGGTCGAAGTCAGAGCTTCGTAATGATTGTCTTTTTCAAACCAGGCCTTGAACTCGTGAAAGAGCACCACCATGTCCCGTTCGCCCGGCTTGTAGGTCAGCTTTTCGAGCATGATGTCCCCC
>JAOZJV010000697.1:1015-2176 GCA_029935695.1 Candidatus Krumholzibacteriia bacterium
CAGGGGTGAGATTTGATCGCGGCCAATGGGACGCCGGCTGAAAAGACCCAGCCAGTGCATGTTCCAGGGCGGCAGGCAATCGGCGGGAATACCCATGCGTTCAGCTGAGACCACCCGCAAATCAGCATCATTTTCAGCTTCCAGCAAATTCCGCATGTAGTCGGCGCAGGTCATGCCCTTGCTGTCGCGGGGTTCGGGATCCAGCATTCCCAGTTTGACAAAGTGGTACAGGGAATTGCACCAGCCCACATAACGCAAAGTACCACGGAAGACAGAGCGCACTTCCCCGCCCAGCTTGTAGATGTCTTTGTACATGAGGGAATCACGGTTGGGATAGGCTTCATAATCGCCTGCACCGGGCACATTCAGCAGACGCATATCCCGGAACAGACGTTCGGGCTCAACCTGGACAATGTGATTGTCCCGCCAGTAGGTGGCGCCGTTGCGGCTGGCCATCAGCACACCGCGTGGAGCCCAGGAAAATTTGTAGCCGAACGGATTGTCCACAGCTTCGGGAGCAGGCAAGCCGCCGCAGTAGGAACGAAAGTGGCGAATTTTGCCACCGCGCTCATGCACGTCGTCGATGATGCGCATAGCGGACATATGATCGATGCCGGGATCCAGTCCGATCTCGTTCAAAAAGATCAGACCCTTTTCTTTTGCTTCAGCATCCAACTCCATCATTTCGTTCGAAACGTAGGATGCCGTCACCAGGTTTTTGCCTGCATCCAGACAGTGGCGCGCCACCATGGGATGGAAGCCATAAGGCACCAGGCTGATGACCAGGTCATGGTCTTGAACCAGCTGGCTCAGGGTCTTTTCGTCGGTCAGGTCAAGAGTCATGGCCGTGCCGTTGGGATCACCACTGACCAACTTGACGGCATCTTCGATGACCAGGCTGGTCACAGTGAGTTGATACTCACGTTCGAGCAGGTAACGAATAAGGGGTCCGGCCACCATGCCGGCTCCCAACACGAGTACTTTCTTCATCCCGTTCCCTTCAATCAGGTTGGCTGATAACGATCAAACCGCCACAGCATTCATCGGCACTACTTACCGGTCTTGTCCAGGAATGCCTGGAGGTAACGAAAGTTGGGAGTCAGCTCACCCCGGTGGGTGATGATTGCTTTCTTCAGGTAGGACGGCAGATGCAGCCCACCA
>JAOZJV010000698.1 GCA_029935695.1 Candidatus Krumholzibacteriia bacterium
TCGCCCTGGATATCCCACCAGTGCCCATGGTGGTGGCCGTTCTGTTTGTCAGTGGTGCGGCGGCGCGGTTGGTGGCTAGATAATAATCCGGCACACCTTTTGCCTCTTTGCTCCCGGTCAATCTGACCGGGGGCTTCAAACCCCTTGTCTAGCTACAAATTGTGCGTTTTGAGACTGCGGTCTCATGTGATGTGTCAAAGATGCGAACGGAAGCTCAATTGCAGCCGTCTTGCACCGAAACGAGGAGGGGAAAAATGAGCCATTCCAGTCGAAAATTATTCCTGATGAGTCTTGGCATTCTGGTTCTGGTCTTTGGTTTGAGCCTGACAGCCTGCAGTGACAGTGACGATCCCACAGAGCCAGGTGGCGGTGATGATACGCCCGCCGGCGACACCACTGCTCCTTTGCTGGTCAGCACCAATCCTGATCCTGAATCCACAGGAGTTAATGTGGATCGGGTCATTTCGGCATTTTTCTCTGAACCTCTGGATCCCGACTCCCTTGACGGCAACATCACTTTGAGCACTGGCACCATCACGGATCTGGTTCTGGTTGGCGGCAATGAAGTGGAAATTCGTCATGAAGACTGGAATGAAGGAGATCAGGTTACAGTTACTTTTGCCACCGGCCTGGCCGATACTGCAGGGAATAATTTTGCCGAAGCGGTTTCTTACCGGTATTGGGTTGAAACCTCCACCGTGATGGTGCTGGAAACCACACCTGAAAATGGTGCCACGGATGTGCTGCGCAATGCGCCGGTCCACATCAAATTCAGTCATGAGATGAGAATCTCCAGCCTGGAGACAGGAATCACCGTTTCAATTCCCGGCAAAGGCGATTTGACATTCTCCGTGGAGGGTACGGGCAACAACACCTATGCCATCATTTTTGATGATACCATTCCCGAAGACACCCATGTAATGTTCACTCTTAGTACCACTTGTGAAACGTGGGATGATGAATTCCTGGCCGAGGAGTACACTTTCGCTTACGACACCGGAGCTGATTTGGATGAGACGCCTCCTGAAATCCTGAGTTTTGATCCGGCCGTCGGATCAGAAATTTCTCCCGCTTCCAACACTCTTCAAATCACATTCAGCGAGCCGATCAATGGCGATGGCCTGGAATTTCTCAGTGGTGACCTCCTGACACTTCTGGCCATGGAACTGGCTGATGTTTATGGCGGCATGAATCCGGAACGAACGGTTTTGACCATCACTTTTGCCAGCCCTTTGCCCACCGGTATTGAAATGTCTTTGGACTTTGGCGATTTTACCGACCAGTCGGGAAATACCAACAATTCGCACCCTTTGTGGAACGTAACCGTTTCCGGGGATGCAGACCACTATCCCGTGAATGAAATGCTCGTGTATGAGTTCTCCATTCTCGAACATGATGGCGAGGGTAATTATCACGATGACCTTGAATTCAACCACCATCAGTGGGTGGACAGCAGCAATTTCCGGAACCGTAGATTTGATCAGGATCTTGAAGTCTGGAATGAATGGGACAGCATGATTCGCACCAGCAACTCCGTTGAGTTGACTGGATTCCGTGAAATGCATGATGGTGTCGGTGAAGATGTCGCCTTCGACAACCCGGTGAAAATTTTGAACCATCCCACAGTGACTGCATCCTGGGACGGCAGTGTGCAGGTGGTCACTGGAGAGGGCACCATGGATGTGGATTTCGCAGTGGAAGTACTGCCGGAAGTGGCCGACTTTCCCGTTGTGTTCGATGCAAAGGGTGGATTCATGTCCAATCTCAGGCTCCCTGATTTGGGCAGCAAGACCCAGCCGGAGATGTTCTGGCCAAACTGTCGTAGCGTGGTTCAGCGCATTGAAGGCAGTGTGGGTGGAGAACTCATGTTCACCGAAACCGATACCATGGTGTATTGCCCGGGCTTCGGATTGGTCAAAGAGATGGGACATGATGTTCGGTTAGAAGAGGAGGAGGAGGAGTCTTTCTCCACCAAGGACCTCACTGGTTTGAATCTTTACGAAACTCGTTAGTCCTCACTCAGGAAACAGGCAGGGGCGTCCTCTGAGAGGGCGCCCCGCCTTTTTGGATCCTTACCTGATTTTTCCTGCCAATCCTGCTATTTTGAATCTGAATCATCCCCATGTTCAACCGCACTCCCGGAGGCAGATAATGCACACTCCCAATTTTACTGG
>JAOZJV010000699.1 GCA_029935695.1 Candidatus Krumholzibacteriia bacterium
ACTCAGGAATGGCCACGGTCTCGAACGTTGCACCCAGATCGTCTTCATGCTCGATCCTGGCTTCCATCTTCAGCAGATCCACGGCTCCGCGGAAAGTATCTTCCACGCCGACGGGAAGCTGCAGAGTCAGGGGCTTCGCTCCCAGGCGATCCACCATACTGGTGACGGCCCGGGCGAAGTCGGCCCCGAGGCGATCCATCTTATTGATGAACGCGATCCGGGGAACTCCGTAGGTGTCGGCTTGCTTCCACACGGTTTCGGACTGGGGTTCAACCCCGCCGACTCCGCAGAATACCGCCACCGCTCCATCCAAGACCCGCAGGCTTCTTTCCACCTCGGCGGTGAAGTCCACGTGGCCCGGAGTATCGATGATGTTGATCCGGCAATCCCGCCATGTGCAGGTCGTGGCGGCTGACGTGATGGTGATCCCACGTTCCCGCTCCTGCTCCATGTAATCCATCTGAGTAGCTCCATCATCCACATCACCTGGCCGATGAACTCGGCCCGTGTAGTAGAGGATGCGCTCAGTCGTCGTCGTTTTGCCGGCGTCGATGTGAGCCATGATCCCAATATTGCGGATCAGTTGCAAAGCGACTTCGCGAGCCACCACTTCTCCCAGACGTTGCGGGTCAATACTTCCGGAAACAAACCAGGGGTTAACCCAGAGGTCTTGCCCAATCAGTATGAACCCAGACAAATAACGCGCACATAGCCCATTCTTATTTGAGGAGGGCAGTACGTCTCCAGTGCCAGCAACCCCTTCCCGGCCTTCCGGGTGATTCCATTCAGCGGGTCGCTATCGGCTATTCGTGATTTCTTAACAGTTCGCTTAATTACAGCGCTAGTCGGCGAACGAGAGGGACCTTTACCAGCGGCAGTGGGCAAACGCACGGTTTGCTTCAGCCATACGGTGAGTATCTTCGCGCTTTTTGATAGACGGTCCTTCGTTTTTGCTCGCCATCAGGAGCTCGGCAGCCAGTCGCTCAGCAAAGGTGTTTTCTGGACGGCTGCGTGCGAAACCAATCAGCCAACGCATGGCCAGCTGGGTCCGTCGCTCATTCCGGACTTCGACGGGCACCTGATAGGTAGCTCCACCGATACGCCGGGACTTAACTTCAACAGACGGCTTCACGTTGTTCAAGGCCGTGCGGAAGACGTCAATGCCGTCCTGTCCGCTTTTGTCCTTGACCATTTCGAGAGCCGAGTAGAAAGCCTTCTCGGCGACGCTTCGCTTACCGTGCTTCATCGTATAGTTGATGAACTTGGTAACCATGAGATCACCAAACCGGGGATCGGCATGGAGTTCGCGTTTTTCTGGTGCTCTGCGTCGCGACATTTTGTTCTCCTGCGGGCTTTCCGCTATTTTCCGCCGGCATTCATTGCCAGCATAATTCTATTCGTTGTTTCGGTGGCCCCATCAACTGGGCGCCGTAATCCGGAATTTACTTTTTAGGCCGCTTGGCGCCGTACTTGGAACGACCCTGGCGACGATCATCCACACTGCTGGCATCCTGAGTACCACGAATGATGTGGTAGCGGACACCGGGAAGATCCTTCACACGACCGCCACGAACCAGCACGATGCTGTGCTCCTGGAGGTTATGACCTTCACCCGGAATGTAGGCGGTCACTTCGATGCCATTGGTCAGACGAACACGAGCAATCTTACGCAGAGCCGAGTTGGGCTTCTTAGGCGTCTGAGTATAGACGCGGGTGCAAACACCCTTGCGCTGGGGGCAAGCCTGCAGAGCCGGGCAATTGCTTTTCTTCGTCTGTGTCTTGCGACCCTTGCGAACCAATTGATTCAGTGTAGGCAACTTCGTTCTCCCGATCTATGCCCAAGGCCGTGAAGGACTTGAATTAAATCCCAGAGGGACTTGGGCCGAAAATCTTTTGTTTTAAGCAACCTGATGCCATAAAGCACACAGGAAAACACACAAGCAACCCGTTTGGCTGCTTCTATGTGGAGCGGGAAGTTAGCCTTCTGTTGGAGATATGTCAAGGGGATGAAAGAGTTTTTTTAATATTTTGAAGAATAATGTTAATAATTCCCGCCGGCGGGAATTTCTGAGGGCGGTGAATTTCAGGATATCCTGCTTTGGGTGGCCCTAATCATCAAAAACGATGCCTGCCGGCGAGCATTGTTTTGATGTTTTAACTGAACAGGGGAAAT
>JAOZJV010000152.1 GCA_029935695.1 Candidatus Krumholzibacteriia bacterium
TAGAGCCCAGCTTGCTTTGGCGGGGTGCCCGCTGGTGGGTGATGTAAAATACGGATCGGCCGTGCGGTTGCCCGATCACCGCATTGCCCTGCATGCGCTGAAATTGGAATTCAACCATCCGGTGGGGGCCGAACCAGTCGGGTTCGAAGCTCCATTCCCCGGCGATATTCCGTGGCCACCGGTGGCCCGTTGATTGAAAGGAATCCCGCAATATGATGATGCAAAAAATTCTGATAGGGATGGTTCTGATGATGGCCCTGGTCATGGCCGGGTGCGCTTCCCAGAACAATGAGACAAAAGAGCCCCGGGTTGTGGTTCCCTGGCAGGAGTATTTTCCAGCCATGGCCACAGGCAAAGGTGAGTCCAAACCCATCCTGCTGCACTTTGCCACTACTTGGAATTCCGGTTCCAAACGGATGACTCGTGAAACCTATGGTAACTATGATGTGATGGTTTATCTGCAGGAGAATTTCGCCACCGGTTGGGTGGACGTGGAAGAATATCCCTCATTGGGCAAGAAATATGCAGTGAGCGCTTTACCCACCATTTGGTTTCTTGATTCCCAGGGCAAAAAACTGACCAGTGTTGATGGTTTTCTGGGGCCTGAAAGAATATTGCTGATCCTGGAATTTATCCACACCAAAGCCTATGAAGAGATGTCATTCGAATTGTGGAAAGAACAGCCACGTGGCCCATGAGACCATGAGTGATACCACTGTCACCATCATCGGGGGAGGCATTGTGGGCTGCGCCATCGCTGCCGTGTGCGGACGGTTGGGCTTGCCGGCGGTGCTGCTGGACCAGGAAGCTGGTTTGGGGCGGGGCACCACCAGCCGTAATAGCGAAGTCAGCCATGGCGGCATGTATTATCCCACCGGTTCTCTCAAGGCCCGTTGTTGCGTGGAAGGCCGGCGTCTGCTGAAAGATTTTTGCCTCGGCGCGCAGGTGGGTTATCAGGAATGCGGCAAGCTGATTGTGGCGGTCACAGAAGATGAAATTCCCCAGCTGGAATCATTGTTGGAGTTGGGGAAAGCCAACGGTGTGGAAGATCTGGAATTCCTGGATGCAGCCCAGGTCCGGCAGTTGGAACCGGAAATTAATGCGGTGGCGGCCATTTGGTCTCCCCGCACCGGATTGGTGGATGCCGAGGGTGCGGCCAAGGCTCTGGGGCGGGAGGCTGCTGAATCAGGTGTTCAAATTATGACCTCGGCAGTGCTTGAAAGTTTGGAAAGAAAAAACGGATTATGGCAGGTTGGTGTCAGGCCTGCAGTGGGGGGGCGCAGGGAAGGCTGGACGCACAGTTCAGATTTTGTGGTCAATGCGGCAGGACTTTCCGCCGATCATGTGGCAGCGTTGGCCGGTGTTGACATCGCCGGGCGCGACTGGTCGCTGGTGCGCATCAAGGGAAACTATTTCCGGATCAATCCAGAACATACGGGCCGGATCGGTCGCCTGGTTTATCCGGTGCCCCCGAAAGATCATTCCAGCCTGGGAGTGCACCTCTGTTTGGATTTGGCCGGGCAATTGCGGCTGGGGCCAGATGTGGAAATACCCGACCCGGATAAAGACCTCGTACCCGGCAGTGAGTTGTCCTACCATGTGGATCCGAGCCGCGGGGAGAGTTTTTTTGAGGGGGCCCGATCTTTCCTGCCCTGGCTGGAAAAAAAGGATCTCACCCCGGACATGTGCGGCTACCGGCCCAAACTCGCTGCCCACGGATTTCGTGATTTTGTGGTGAGCCGGGAAAACGGTCCGCTGGAGGGATTGATCAACCTGATCGGCATCGATTCTCCCGGTCTGACCAGTGCCCCGGCCCTTGCCGACCTGGTAGGCCGTTTGCTCACCGACCAGGATGAAACGAGGAACTCTCAGTGCTGATCGTTTTTGGCCTTTCACTGATTTGTGTTTTGCTGGTGATGCCTGCCGTGGGCCGCAGGCAGACCGGAGCTGTGCCCATGTTCAAGGGCACCGGCGGGCAATGGAAAAAGAACTATGGTCGGCGGGCCTTTCTCAAATTGGGAGTGGCTCTGGCGGGCGCGGGTGTGCTGGCTTATACCGGAGCTGACGAGGCTATCGAAAGTTTTCATTCCGGCACTCTGCGCAACGCCCTGACCGATCGTTTTTCAGGCCTGGTGAAACCAATCGGTGAGCGGTACTGGTTTGGCAACTGGGGTATGGTTGCTGCTCTTGATGCCTGGGTGCGCAGCAACGCTTTCAGTCGGTGGGGCCGGGCGAACTTTGAAGCCATGGTCGTTGGATTGCCGGTGTTGTGGACCCTGCAGCGGGGCCTGGGAGCCAACCGTCCATCTTCGGATGATGGCAGCCCACGATGGCGCCCCATGAAAGCAGCCAACTCGGCTTCCGGCCATGCGTTTATTGCCGCAGTGCCCTGGTTGACCCTGGCGCGTCGCAACAATCTGGTGCCGGTGAAACAGGGGGCCCGCATCGCTTCGGTGCTGACTGGCTGGTCCCGGCTGAATGACCGAAAACACTACGTTTCCCAGATCATTCTGGGTTGGACCATCGCCTGGAATGCGGTTTCGGCCGTTGCTGATGATGAAGCAGAAAAACTTTCAAAGGTCAGGATTTCAGAACCTGAAGCAGAGGATTGATAATACCATGCGTTTTCAACTGATTTCGGCTTTGGTTATAGCACTGACGATGCTGTTTGGGACAGTGTCACAGGCGAAAGATCCAAATGAAAACCAGGATGTCCTGCCACTGGGAAAAATCCCTTTGGTGTTATTGTCGTCCCCTGATTTTGAAGCCCTGGCCGAAGAAGATGCCTGGCGTGAAGAAGATGGTTTGCCCGATCGTTTTGCCGTGGCCCGTCATGTGAGTCTTGATCCGGAAAACAGTGGAACTTGGGAAGACCTGCCCCAGGGACGCCAGCTTTGGCGTTTGCGGGTGAGCTGCCCCGAGGCCCTTTCCCTGAATTTAGGATTTACTTTTTTTCAGCTGCCTTCAGAGGCAACTCTTTCTGTCTATGCTGCTGACGGAAGTGGCCGAACCCTCCAGTACAGTGCTGCCGACCATCGTTCCAGCGGACAATTGTGGACTCCGGTGCTGATAACAGATGACTTGATCATCGAGCTGGAAATGGCTGGCTCTGACCGGGGAAAAGAACTATTGGAACTGGGCCAGGTTGGTTGTGGGTACCGTTATTTTGGCCAGGATGATCCCCAAAAAAGTGGGCTTTGCAATATTGATGTTGTTTGTCCTGAGGGTGACGACTGGCGGGAGGATATCCCCAGTGTCGGCCGCTACACTTACAACACCAACAGCGGGTCCTTTCGTTGCACCGGTGTGATGGTCAACAATACGGCACAGGATGAGAGGCCGCTCTTTCTCACGGCGAACCATTGCGAAGTGTCTGCAGATTTCGCTGCCTCTGTGGTTGTCTATTGGAATTACGAAAGCCCCAACTGCGGTGACCATGGCGGCGGCAGCCTGGAACAAACAACCCTTGGAGCCACCCTGTTGGCCAACTACAGCGTTTCTGATGTCCGGCTTCTTGAACTGGAAGCCAGTCCTGATACCGCTTATGGGGTGACATTCGCCGGTTGGGACCGATCAGGTGATGTGCCCACCAGCGCCATCGCTATCCACCATCCTTCTGCTGATGAGAAAAGCATCAGTTTTGAGGACGATGCCCTGTCCATCACCACCTATTTGGTTGATGTGGGACCTGGTAATGAAACCCACTTGCGGGTGGAAGACTGGGACCTGGGAACAACCGAACCCGGCTCCAGCGGCTCGCCTCTTTTCGATGCCGATCACCACATCGTGGGGCAATTACACGGTGGTTATGCCGCTTGTGGCAATGATCGCCCTGATTGGTACGGAAGGCTTTCGGTTTCCTGGGAGGGGGGAGGAACTCCCGAGTCCCGCCTGAGTGATTATCTTGATCCCCATGGCACCGGTGCGGTGATTTTGAACCGTTTTGGCGACGATGATCCTGATCCCGAACCTCTGCCACCAGGGGAAATGGACCTGTATTTTGCATCGGTTTCTCCCAACCCATTCCTGGATGAGACAGAAATTACCTTACACATGAACCAGGCCGGATCGGTGCATGTGCGGGTGCTGAATATCCTGGGGCAGTTGGTCTGCGATCTGGGAACCATTGAAGGGGCCCGGGGCAATAATACGATCACCTGGAATGGTAATGATCAGGATGGCAGGCCGGCCCCTGCCGGGCTGTACCTGTTTTATCTGGAATCCGCAGGGCAAACGGCTCGCGGTCAGGTCGTGCGGTTGCGGTAGGTTCAGCCCCTCATTTCAACATGACCATTCGTCCGGAATCCCGACCCGCCGGAGTTTCCACCATGTAGAGGTACACTCCGCCCGGAGCGCTGCCTCCGGCGTTGTTGGTGCCGCGCCACATGATCGAATTAAGACCTTCGGTGGCATTGAAGTCATTGGAATAAATAAGTCTTCCCAGCAGATCATAGACTGCCAGCCGGGCATGGCCTGCCAGGCTTGTTTCGAATTGGATCTCCGTGGCGGGATTAAATGGATTGGGATGGTTGCCCAAAATCTGCAACGCATAAACAGGGGTACCCTGCGCATCGCTGAGGCTTTCTTCATCAATATTCCACTGGTCGCCGTCCACTGTGTAGGTGGCGATGCCGTCGGTGACGATGGCCATGTGACCACCGACTACACGCAGGTCCTGGGCCGGCAAGGTGCCGCCATCGCCCACTTCGGTCTGGTACACAAAGCTGCCGTACTGAACCAGACGGTCGAGCACCGACTGGGTGGGATGGCCGTAGGAGTTGTCGCCCACCGAAATCACTGAAACTTCGGCCTGCACTGCCTGCATGAAGGCTGGATTGCTGCTGGAAACGCTGCCGTGGTGGCTCACATGATAAACATCCACATCGCCCACCAGAGGAGCCACGCTGGTTTCGATGTCTTCGTAGCTGAGTCCGCCACCGGTCAGATCGCCGGCCTGGAAATAATCGAACCCGCCATATTCCACCAGCAGGCAAACGTCGTATTCGTTTTCTTCACTGCCTTCATTGTAAGGAGCGGACAGCTGGTCGTTGCTGTTGAGGGCCACACAAGTCACGGTCACGCCATCGCCCAGATCGATCACCTGGCCAGATTCAATGGTTTGGCGTTTTTCGGCTACAGCATCAGCATAAGAAGAGTAGGTGAGTGTGCCGTAGCTCCAGCCACGATCGTACACGGCTTCCCGCACGGGAATGGCTTCGAAAACTTCATCGAGACCACCGATGTGATCTTCGTGGTAGTGGCTGGCCACCATGTAGTCGAGGGTGTCGACACCCACTGATTGCAGGAAGGGAATGACAATGGAATTTCCCCGACCGTTCTTGCCGCCGTCAAAGAGCAGAGTGCGTCCGCTGGGGGCTTGAATCAGGGTGGCATCTCCCTGGCCAATGTCGATCAAGGTGATGGTCAAATCACCTGTGGCCAGGGCCGGGCTTCCCACCAGAAGGGTGCTGAAAAATAGCACCGCCCAAAGAGTGCTGCATAAAGCTGAAAATCTTGTGCGACGGGACGCAAATTGCATCGGAATACCACCAGATTGGAGACAGAATACCTTTAATCTCTCATATTATAACAAAAATCAGGCCAAAATGACAGTTAATGATGACACTGTTCTCAATATTCATAGTGAAATCAGAGTAAAACTGTGGTAATTATATTCGAAGGTTATTGACTGTGTTGAGGTGAGGTCTATCAAAGGAAGGTGCATTCCATGGCAAAAATTTGTGTCATCGGAGCCGGATTCGCGGGGCATACTGCAGCCCTCTATCTGGGGGATAAGCTAGGGCGCAGCCACGAAGTGACGGTGATCAACCGGGGCGAAAAATTTGTCTATATTCCGTCCCTGGTTTGGGTGGGCATCGACCGGATGGATGTGGAGAAAACCCAGTTCGATCTGGAAGGTGTGTACAACAAGTTCAACGTGAAATTCATTGCCGGTGCAGCGACCGAAGTGCATCCCGATGGTCAGTATGTTGTGGCCATGCCCAACGGGGCCACCGAGTCGGTGCAGGTGGATTACGATTATCTGCTCATTGCCACCGGACCCAAGCTGGACTTTGAAGCCACTCCCGGACTGGGGCCCAAAGTGGGCAATACCTGGTCCATCTGTTCACCTCCTCACGCCATTGAGGCGCGGGACCACTATCTGGAATCAGTGGAGCGCATGCTGAAGGGCGAAAAACAACGCATTGTCATTGGAACCGGACACGGTGCGGCCACCTGCCAGGGTGCGGCTCTTGAATACATCACCAACGTGCACAAAGATCTTCTGCGGCGCGGCGTGCGTGACAAATGTGATCTGACGTATCTGTCCAATGAACCTGCTCTGGGCGATTTTGGTATTCGTGGTTTGAGTATTCCTCTGAAGGGGAAAATGACTTCGGCAGCTGAATTCATCGGGGCCGTCTATAAAGACTATGACATCAATCCCATGATTGGCCGTGGGGTCACCAGTGTGGATGAAAATGCCATCAATTGGGAAGACATGCAGGGCAATGCCGGAGAGACGGGCTACGATTTCTCCATGCTCATTCCCCGCTTCCTGGGCCAACCTTTGAAGTTTGTGGGAGCCGACGGCGAGGATGTGGCTGACAAGGTTGTCAATCCCGCCAACGGCATGGTCACTGTCGATGGCATTTATGGTTTGAAATACGACGAGTTGGAAAAAAATCCCGACGCATGGCCTGCCGTGTATCAGAATCCCAACTACGCGAACATCTTTGCCGCAGGCATTGCTTTTGCGCCTCCGGGGCCCATCTCGCGTCCATTCATGAACCCCAACGGTGTGCCCATGAGCCCTGCTCCTCCGCGCACCGGTATGGTGTCGGGAATCATCGGGCGAGTGGTGGCCTTGAATATTGTGGATCTGGTCAAGAAAGGCCGCATGACCCACAGCGAACGCATGACCGAAATGGCTGCTGCCTGCATCGCCTCCATGGGCGACAGCATGTGGGACGGTGCCGCTGCCGTGATTATGGTTTACCCAGTGGTGCCGGACAACCGAAAATACCCCAACGAACAGGGTCGCGATCAGTTCGTCACCCACATGGAAATGGGCCTGGCCGGGGCCTGGATGAAGCGCATGATCCACACCACGTTCATGCACAAACTCCAGGGCCGCATTGGTTGGAAAATTATTCCGGAATAGGCAACCATCGGACCGTTGTCCGAAAGAAAAAATAGAGAGGTCAGTTCATGGAAATTACGAAACAAGACAAAGCCATGATGAACAATAAATTCATCCAGTTCTTCAGATTCATTGTTTTGAATTTGAAGATTCTCAAGGCAGTGGACAGCAGTAAGCGTTCCTAGAGCGCCAGCTGAAAAATAATCCTGATCCCGGTTTTCTCTCTGGAGAATTCCGGGATTTTTTTTGCTGAGCATTTATCAATTACGGCTAACCTCACTGACCCCTTTTGCTTGTTTGATCCATAAGGCTGACAGTGATTTGTATTGTTTTCTCGTTCCCTGGTTTTTTGCATTTTAGTTAAACCCGCCGTAAACCCACAGGCTTGACATTATGCCCCTATTAAAGGTAAGCTATGAGAATATTGCTCAATGAGTTAATTATCGGTTTCCTTGTCCGTGATATTTTTTCGCCACAGGAGGGTGTTGGAAATTATTCAATTAACGGCCGGGGGGCATGAATGGGGGACTGCGTGATGATATTTTTCAGAATTGCGGTATTGGGTCTGATTATGGGGATGATCGGATTCATGGCTGAAAAAGCAGATGCCGCTACCCTGAATGTAGACTGGTCTGGCGCGGGTGATTATATCA
>JAOZJV010000153.1 GCA_029935695.1 Candidatus Krumholzibacteriia bacterium
AGTTATAAAAATGACCTATGAAGATATTGAAAGCGAATGGCTCCTGCGCAGCACCAGAATTTCCGGAGAATATCTCAATGGAATAAGAAGGAAACTACCCCCACTACCCAATCAAAAGAACCCATCAGGTGAACTTGGCAGCCACTTTCTTCGCCCCTTCAAATTTTCAGGCTGGCGCTCACCCCGGGAGTTTGTAGTGGAAGAGGATCGTGCCCGGTATGTCATTCGCTGGCATGGCTCGGGTCAGTTTGAACTGGTGGAAGCTTCGCGGTTGCAATAGTTGCCCAAATAAAGACAGGCAGGAAATCAATGATCATTCGGCGCGCTCAATCTGGAGATATTCCCAACCTGGCCAATCTCTGGATTGAATTTATGGATTTCCACTCAGACCTGGATTCCTCTTTTGTTAGATCCGACGATGCAGCAAATAACTGGGCCAACTACATCACTTCAAAACTGCTGGAAAATGATATCCGGATTTTTGTTGCCGAAAGCGAAAACACCCTTGTCGGCTATGTTGTTGCAGCCATCCATGAGTACCCGCCGATCATCACCTTGAGGCGTTATGGATTTATCACGGATATTGCAGTGACAGCCCTGCACCGTAGAAAAGGAATTGCCCACAAACTCTTTCAAACAGCCGAACAATGGCTGCTTTCAGAAGGTGTGCCTCGTATTGAATTGAAGGTGGATGTGGTCAATGATGTGTCAGGTGCGTTCTGGAAAAATGAAGGCTTTGCGCTGCATACCCAAACTCTGATCAAAAAATACTAACTCAGGAAACCGGCACCACCCCATCTTCCATAACTTCCGCCGGCTCAGAAACTTCAACATCCAGTTCCACCGTTTCACCCTCAGCCAAAACGGCCTGAAGAAATACAGTCACAATATCAGGATCAAAACGTCCGCCGGAATCCATTTTCAACTCGCGGGCCGCTTCTTTGGTGGTCATGGGTTTGTCCACCCCAATACCTGTGATCATGGCTACAAAATTCTCCACCACCGTCACCACTCGGGCGCTCAGGGGAATATCCCGTCCGGTTAATCCTTCGGGATAACCCTGACCATTGAATCGTTCATGATGGCAGGCCACAACTTCCGCGATGGTCGCCGGCAGATCCAGATCCTTGATCAGATCATGGCCGCGTTCCGGGTGCTGGTAATAAACCTGAAGCTGTTCCGGAGTCATGTCCGATGGGGCAGCCATCAGGTCATCCGATGTCCCAACCAGACCGATATCCCTCAACAGACATCCGTACACCAGGTCCCGGTGTTGATCAGGAGGGAATCCCATTTCCCCGGCCAGCAGATTCAGCTGCTCCACCATGTTGGTGGTCACATCATCAGATCCGTAGCAACGCACTTCGCGCTGGGCCATCACTGTTTGAACCAGGCCCTGGGTGACATCGGCATCGTCATTGTGCCCATCAAAACGGGCCAGCAAACGTGCTGTGGGTTCAAGCAGTTGCAGCAGACGTTCCTCCGGGAACATCTCGATGCCATCAAGATCACAACCCAGCAACACCATGCCCAGATATTCCTGTTCCCAGTTCAGGCCCACCAGCCATTGCACGCCGGCGGCTATCATCTTCTCTTTGGTGTCCTTGAAGAGCGATGGCAGATTGGACACCCGCACAGGTCGCTCCATGGTGCGGAAGAACATCTGTAATCGTTCCTGACCCAAATCCAGGGCCATCCAGCCATTGTCATGACCGACCATGAGCTGGGGACGGCAGGCATCAGCCGCCAGAAAAGCCAAATCATCCAAAGGCATGGCCTTGCTTGCGTGGCGGGAGAATATCCGCCAGAAATGCGGCCGGTCGTCGGCTTCGGGCAATTCCAGAGCCAGATGGTAGAGAGTTTCCTGAAGGTCGGATGAAGACTCGGTGCACAGAGGCGCGGTCACACTTTTAGCAGCCTCCACCAGGTCTTCGCTTGGTGATTTTGAATGGGATGCATCGGCCTTTTCCGGTTCACTTTCCGTTTGGCTCAAGACATTCATCAGAAGCTCAAAAGCAAAATTATCGACAACCGTGTATTCCCGATCCTGTCCGTTGTTGCTCAACAGAACCACACCAATGAGTTGCTGATCCTGAAGCAGTGGCAAAATCATTTCCGGATTCATTTTCTCCAGAAATTCAATTTCACTTTCGACCAGTTCTTCATCCCGAAGGTCCAGCATCGTCAAAGGACGCGCATAGTTCACCAATTGACGGGCAAAAGAACCGGCCAAAGGTATGCTGCAATCATCTTCAACACTGCATAAATTGATGCCTTTGGGAAACAGTAGCGTTACTGTTTCAGCCAGTCCCTGACTGAACAGCATATTACTCAGGGCATCGGAAAATTCTTTCCGGTCTTCACCATTGTGCCAGGTGCCCAATGCCTGGACGGCATCGCTCAGTGACATGTAATGATGGTCTTTACGCCGGCCTTTGCGGGCATCCTTGCCCGTGAATTCTCCCAACAGCTCATCAAGTTCGCTGTCGGAATCTTCATCATCCTCATCATCGTAGAAGCTCATGGCTCCCACATCTTCCACGTCTTCCGCAGATTCTGCCCTGTCCGTCTCCTGATCCTCTTCCAGAGGTTCTGGTGGAAGCAATGCAGAATGGTCGGGAGGGGAATATTCTTCATGGTTAAATTGCTGAACCGCATCTTCCACGGTCAGGAAATAACGCAGGGGAAGGTCATTGAATTTTCCATCGAGAAAATGGCGAACAACAGTGCCGACTCCTGCAAACACAGCCTCTCCGCCAGCAGCCAGAAGCTGCCGCTGAAAGTCTGCCAGAACCCGGGCGCCGCTGCCGCCCAAACTGGACAAATGGCTCAAATCCAAAACCAACTGAACCTTGCTCCGGGACAAGGCCTGGTCGGCCAGTTCCTGGAGGGCGGTTTTATCGGAACGACTGACGGAACCCGTCAGCGAGACTCCAAACAAATTTGGATCCGATAATTTCAGTGATTGAAATTTGATAGCCATGCTACCCACCTTTGCAAACACCAGGACAACCGACGGCTGTCCTGGTGTTCATTCTTCTCAAACTTTTTGCCGAAGAATCATACCAGGGCTTCTGACAGCCAACTGTCAAGAACCGAGCGCATGAACCTCCATTCGCTTCCGACCTTCTTTGCAGGAATTTTACCTTCCTTGGCCAGACGACAAACAGTTTTTACGTGCATCTTCAGGTACTCGGCCGCTTCCACTGAAGTCATAACCTGTCCTGTTTGATCGGCCCCCCCTATGTAGACCTTGGACGAATCACTGTAGTTCGGCATGGGGGTCTCTCCTCTCAAGTCAAGTGTGACGCGTGCCACATCACACGAATACACAAAAGAAAGCAATCATCGTGCCCATACACAAAAGCCACCAGAATAGGCAGAATTTTCCTATTTCAAAGGGTTTACGAGGAGTCTTCGGGAATCATTGAGCCGGATATGGCCAACGGACACTGTGCAGGATACATCAAGAACTTCAAAGACATTGCAATCCGCAATCCGGATCAGGGCGTGAACCCTTTCCAACGCAGAAGGCTGGCGTCATCATCTTCGGCAGGTGAGTTGAAAAGAGCATCGCCAAATTCGCGCAGACGCAACCAGCGTTCCTGAAGTTCTGTTTCATTTTTTGGATCGAGGGAGTCATCACACCATGCCTCCTGCCAACGCAGCAGAACTTCCTCCACCTCGTCCATCACCAGAAGAGGTGTTTCCAAATGGGCAAACCAGCTGGTCAAACGCTCCCACCGAGCTTCATCAAGCCACTGGTCCGAGCCGTCTCCGGCATCCATGCCCACCATCATTTCATCCAGAAAATCGGCTAAACGCCTCAGAGCGCCCGCCCAAGACTCAGGAATATGCGCAGGATCCTCCTGGCCCAGTACAGACAGGTCCGTGACGGTCTGTGCAAAATAGGCCAATCCTTCCAGATCGGATTCCTTGGCCAAACCACCCAACAAGCTGGCTTGGACTGCAAGACGGGAACAAATGGGCCAGGATGGTTCGTTGTGGAGATTTTCCACATGAGAAAGGCGGAGCCGATTCATCAGCTCCGCCAAAAGTCGCGCAAATATGGCAGGTTGTGCTTCAGAAGATGCCCAGTGATTCATTCGCGCTCCCGGAATTTTTCCGCGAGCCGAATGAGCCCGCTAGGTCAAGGTGACTGCACCGAACTCAGCCAGGTCAAAGACCTCGTCCTTTTCGGCTTCAGCAGTTTCAGGCTCGTCCAAACGCACGGCCTCAAATTCTGCCAGATCGTACACCTTTTCTTCCTCTGGGGGAAGCACGGGTTCAGGTTCGGGAGTTACCGAGGTCATGAAACCAGAATCTTCCGGTTGTCCTGCAGGAGCGGTAAACAGGTCATCCGACTGGCTAAACGGGTCCACATCGGCAACCTGATCTTCCAGCACAGAACTGGATCCGAAAGGATCGTGCTGAGTCAGGTTCAGACCGCCCTCGGGGGGATTGTCAGGATTCCCCGCGGAAATATTCTCGGCATCAAATGCCACGCCGGTGAAGCTGGAAAGGGTCTGCCCCAGCTGGGTCAAGCGGTCCCCCTGTTGTGCAAAGGCCTGGGAGACTTCCACCAAATCCTGGGAGACCTGGTTGGTGCTGGGAATCAACTGGCCAACCACTTCAGTCAGTTTACCTGTTTCCTGTCCTGCTCCCTGATCCAGACGGGACTGAACCTGATCCAGGCGTTCGGTGATGCGATCCCGGGATTCTGCTCCATTGTCTTGTTCAAGGGCAGCCGTGGTCTGACGGAATTCATTGGTCAATTCTTCCAGAGCCTGGGTCATGGGCAGCAGACGCTCTCCCCGCGTGCCCAACCGGGCCACTTCCATGGCAATTTGGAACGCCAGCTTGCTGCCTCGGTCCACCAATTCGGTCATCTTGTTCAAGCCCTCGCCGGAGCCGGAATCATCGCCCAAAGCTTTCACTTCACGGGAAATATCGGCAACAGCAGCTGAAATCTGGCTTTGATCCTGGTTTCCGGTCACTTGGCTGACCAAACTGCCCAGTTGTGCCAAATGGGTAGACAGTCTATCGACTGCTACGCCCTGGGCACTCATTTTATCCCAAGCCGACTGGTTCCAACTGCGGGCATCCTGAATAATACCGATGATATCTTCAGATTGGTGTTCGTTCTTGCTGCGCGTACTCAGGACTTCATTGCGTGCTGCTTCGCCTTCATCAAAAAGCTGAACAGCAGCATCGGCCAGATCGCCGGCAAAAGCATTGTCGAAACGTCCCACCAGATCACCACGGGATTTATCTTCCATGGCCTTATGAAGCCGGCGCAGCTCTCCTTCGAGCACGATATTTTTCTTCTGACGAGCCATTTGAAGCCGCCAGGAACCCAGGGTTTCAGCCACAAAAGCAGCTGCCTGAGGGTCTTTTTTGAGTTGGGAATTCTGCCAGGGCTCTTCGTTGTCCAAGCGCAGCTGCGTGATTTTTTCCAGCAATCCGGACACTGCCACGTGACGCTTCTGAGCCGATTTAACCGATCGGGCCACGGCCCAACTTCCCAGGATACCAAGAGCAAACACTCCGGCCACCAGGATATACAGCAAATTCAGGGGATAATCCTGAAAATTGAACCATTGATCCACCTGGGTCAATCCCTGGGGATTCCACAGAACCAGAGGGTCGATATTGCCGACAAAGAGAACAGCTCCCGCCAGACCCAGCCCTGAAACCAGGGTGGAAACGGCAAACAGAGTGCCCAGTCCTCCGGCAGAAAGTCCCAGACTGCCGCCCCCAGCAGGAGCCTTGGCTGGTGATTCTTCTTTATCTGCACTGACGTTCACATCGATTTCCGGGGGATTGACCTGGGGTTCTTCCTCAAAATCAGCCAGTTCCTCTAGGGAATCCTCTTGAATGGCCTGTTCGTCGGCCAAACTTTCGAAATCCAAATCGTCATCCCAATCGAATCGTTCTTGTTCGCTCATCAGCGGATCCTTTCGCAATCACAGGTCCCCAATCACACCATGGATCAGGCCACGCCAGGCGGAGGTTTGATTTCCTGGTCTTTTCATCGGCAGATCCAAGGCATACCAAAGCAAAAATCGTCACCGACCCTGATTATCCGAGCAACCGGTGGTCCAAAAGTATCCAGATCTAATATTTGAATAAACGAAAACAATATTACCACGCCACTAACGCCCTCCACGACAAGGACTTAAATCGAACACCCTCAAGTTCTTTTGGCACATTCCCTGCAAGTAAGAATGAGAAGTCACGAACCACGGAGGGTTATTTCCATGCCGAACGCACTGTGCAAATCCCAGACACCGCAATTTCGCAGCCTTTTTCCTGATTGGTCAGGCCCCCGACCCTTGCGGTATTTTCTGCTGGAAAACCTGCTCGAAGCCCGGCGCGGTTCAGTCTTTCCCACCAACATTGTCGGTCCCGATGAAGACGTAAATATCTACCTTGCCAGCCTGTTGACGGATTTTTTGGGCGGTAAGCACCCGGCCGATGTGCTTTTTGGTGCTGAACCTCTCCTTAATCCTCCAGCCAAAAACCAATCCCGGCGAAGCCGAGCCGATTTCTACAAACACAACGGCGATCATCGTCTGATCATGCTGGGACTGTTTGATCGGGGCGACCATCTGCGTCGCCGGCCCTCTTTCTTCCGCATGAGCCGGGAAGAAAGCAGACAGAGAGATTTGTCAGTGGGAACGAACTGCTACCACCTGGCCGCCAATTTGCTGGAGAACAGGAACTTGGACTGTGATGGCGTGGCCCTTGTGTGGCGGAAACTGGCAGAAAATTTTGACCTCTACGTGCAGGTGCTATCGACCATGGCCGTTGAAAAACTGGGTATGGGAGCCAGCCTCAGCCAGACAGATCTTCAGTTCATGGTGGGTGAACCGGAACCATCCAATCCGGTCCCATCCTATAAAATGGACCGATTGCTGGATCTGCTGCTGGAAATGCGCCAACCGGGTGGCCATCAAAAAAGGGCCGAGGTTTATGACCTGGCCCTTCATTTGAATTTGGATCCGGAAGAATTGCTGCGGCAGGCCGGGTGATCAGTTGGCCCGGCCACCGCAGAATTTGATGATATCCGAATAAAGCCCCTTGTCCCCATGGTTCGCCAAAATGGCGTGACCACCATCCGGGAAGACCCGGAAACGGGATCCCTTGTTGCGGGACTTGCGTTGCAAAAACCGCAGGGAAGAGGGAGAAGCCCGATCGTCGTCCTCACACTGGGCACCGTAAATGGGCACTTTGATTTTCCCTATCTTGCCCCGGGCCATATCCATGCCCTCCATCAAATCGGCATTCCATCCCAGCCAATTATGCACAAATCCGATGCGATGCAGCTTCATCCGCACCGCCATGCGCTGCAGGAAATTCTCTCTGGGCATAATGGCCGGAGAGAGCAACACCAGCGAAGACACACTTTCGTGGGTGGCCAGATGCAAAGCCAGGGTAGCGCCAAAGCCCATGCCAACCACATGCACAGAACCACCGCCGCGAGCCAGCAATTGGTAACACTGCCGTCCCTGCTCCAGTGCCGCTTCCCATGATACCTCACTGATGGTGTTATCGGGGGTGCCGTAATCTGGCAGGCGAAGCACATATACATTCAAGTCGGCATCGTGAAGGCGCATGGCCAGCTCCCGCAAACTGCCGGGGCTGGTCGATACACCATGAATCAGCAACACTGAGGCTTTGGCCCCTTCCTTGATTTGCAGGAAGCTGCGATCCACCTCGGGAATGTTGCGTTCGCTTTCAAAAGATGCCACCAGACGCTGATGAGCCCTCAGGGTCATGATCTGGC
>JAOZJV010000700.1:0-848 GCA_029935695.1 Candidatus Krumholzibacteriia bacterium
TCTTGACAGAGGGAGCTTGCCCCCAGACACAGATTTTACCCAAGTCATCACGGATTGCCTCGGCCGGCTCAGACAGGGACATCGCTCCCGTCGGGGCTGATCGATACGGGAAGAACCGGAAACGGTGGGGGCCCGGTCGAAAGAGGCACCCGGCTGCAGTCCTGCTGGCGCACAGCGGACAATGGTGGCCGGTGATTGAAGAAATGCTTTCGGGAGAATCACGCACACATGGATAATACTCAGTTTGACGGACTCATCGAAGATATTCGCAAGCAAGCCACCGCCAAGGGTGGTTACATCCTTCACGGCCAAATAAACGACTTGTTGGGTGACGAATCCGATGTCGATCTCATCGATCGCATTTATGAGCGACTCGGTGAACTTAAAATCGATTATTTCGATTCGGAGTCTGAAGCCAAGGCCAAGATTTCCAGACGTAAGAAAAAAGAGAAGAAGAAGGCTGCCACGGTCAAGAAGGTCAGCCGGACCAACGTCAAGTACGACGATCCGGTGCGCATGTACTTGCGCGAGATGGGGCGTGTGCCTCTGCTGACCCGCCAGGGTGAAGTGAATCTTGCCCGGCGTATGGAAGATGGCATGATCGCCATCATCCAGGCCACCATGCGCAGCAGCCATGCCATGGGTGAACTGCGGCAGACAGCCAACTTCCTGCTCAACGACGCTGTCCATGTGGATGAAGTGGTCAAGGCCGATACCAGCACCTGGAATGTGCATCTGTCCGCCAAAAAAGAGGGCAAGCGCATTCTCCGCACTCTCGACCGCATTGAAAAACTGCAGACCGAAGTCCGGGACCAGAAAAAGGAACTCAAGACCTGCAGCGACCAGGA
>JAOZJV010000700.1:858-2166 GCA_029935695.1 Candidatus Krumholzibacteriia bacterium
GTCGAGGGCCGGGATAAAAAGATCCTCGATAACTTTCTGGATATGCATCTGGCTCCGTCACAAGTCGAACAGCTGGCCAACAAGCTGCTTCTGGTAGCCAATAAAGTAATCGATCTGCAGGACCGGATCTCTGTCATAGAACAGGATGTCGGTCTGCCCTTTGGTGAAATGGCCGCGGCTCTTAAAGGCCGGATTGAAGGGGCGTCCAACGCCGAAGCCATCCGGGAAGCCCACCGTCAGATCAAGGTTCTGCGTAAGCGGGTCCAGGATATTGAACGGGAACTGGGCCTTGATGATGGCGCCATTCGCCGCATCGGCACGGATATAAAAATGGGCCGCCAGCAGGTGGAAACGGCCCAGCGGGAAATGATCGAAGCCAATGTGCGGTTGGTTATCAGCATTGCCAAACGGTACACCAACCGCGGACTGGAATTTCTGGATCTCATCCAGGAAGGAAACAGCGGCCTGATGCGAGCCGTGGAAAAATTTGATTACCGCAAAGGGTACAAATTTTCCACTTACGCCACCTGGTGGATTCGCCAGGCCATCACCAGGGCCATTGCCGATCAGGCCCGGACCATTCGTGTTCCGGTGCACATGATCGAAGCCATCAACAAGGTGAATCGGGCCAACCGGCAGTTGCTGCAGGAACTGGGGCGCGACCCCAAGCCTGAAGAAATTGCTGTTTTTCTGGAGATGCCTTTGGAGAAGGTTCAGGGTGTGCTGCAGGCCAGCATGGAACCTGTCAGTCTTGACCGGCCCATCGGCGAAGAAGAAGACAGCAACCTGAGCGATTTCATTGAAGATGATTCGGCACCTTCGCCGGCTCGACTGGCTGCCCACAGCATGCTGAAGGATCAGATGCAGCGGGTGCTCAGCACGCTGACCCGTCGGGAAGAAAAAGTGATTCGCCTGCGTTTCGGCCTCGGTGACGGCACCCCGCGCACTCTGGAAGAGGTGGGCACCATTTTCAAGGTGACTCGCGAACGTGTTCGGCAAATTGAAGCCAAAGCCCTGCGGAAGTTGCGTCATCCCAGTCGCAGCCGCAAACTCAAGGGTTATGGAGAAATGGTCTAGGGGGACAATTCTCCGGTTGACCCCGGAGCCCCCATGGCCTATCTTGCCGATCCAGCTTTGGGCCTATAGCTCAGTTGGTTAGAGCGCCCGGCTCATAACCGGTCGATCCCAGGTTCAAGTCCTGGTGGGCCCACCAGTTTTTTCTGATGGAGCCGAGCGAAATAATGATTGGATGGGCGTTTAGCTCAGCTGGCTAGAGCGCTCGCCTCACACGCGAGAGGTCACTGGTTC
>JAOZJV010000701.1 GCA_029935695.1 Candidatus Krumholzibacteriia bacterium
TCTGGCTTTGGAGCATGATCTGGAAATCATTCCGGTGATTAACAAGATCGATCTGCCTGCTGCCAGGCCCGATTTCATTGCCGAACAATTCATCGATCTGTTGGGGTGTGACCCCGATGAAATTATTCTCGTCAGTGCGAAAACCGGTGAAGGCATTCCCGAACTGCTGGATGCCATCATCGAAAGATGCCCAGCCCCTCAGGGCGACATCAATGCACCTGCCAAGGGCCTGATTTTTGATTCCATTTTTGATTCCTATGTGGGGGCCGTGGCTTATGTGCGGCTTTTTGAAGGAACCATCAAAAAGGGTCAGAGAATTCGTCTTTTTAACAATGACAAGAATTTTGAAGTGGGTGAGATTGGCTGGTTTCGGCTCAAACGGGTGGCCCAGAAGCAGCTCACTGCCGGTGAAGTTGGATATATTGCCACCGGCAGCAAAGATGTGCGCGATGTGCGTGTGGGCGATACCATCACCCTGGTGGAGGGTGGATGCGACGTGCCTCTGGCCGGATACACCGAAGCCAAACCCATGGTTTTCTCCGGTCTGTACCCAATCGATACCGACCAGTACGACGATCTGTTCGAGGCATTGCAGAGAATGCAGATGAATGATGCGGCTCTGACCTGGGAAAAGGAGACCAGTGCCGCCCTGGGATTTGGTTTCCGTTGTGGATTCCTGGGACTGCTGCACATGGAAATCATCCAGGAACGGCTGGAACGCGAATACAACCTGAGCCTGATCGCTACTTTGCCAAACGTGAATTATGAAGTGATCTTGCGCAGTGGTGAAGAGCTGATCATTGAGAATCCTGCTCACTTGCCCGAAGAGAAGGACATCCTGGAAATAAAGGAACCCATTGTCCATGCATCGGTGATCACGCCCAAGGAATTTGTGGGCTCGGTGATTCAGATCAGTCTGGAACGCCGTGGTGTGCAGACCAAAATGGAGTACCTGGACACCGAACGTGTGAATATTGAATTTGATCTGCCGCTGAATGAGCTGGTGGTCGATTATTACGATAAACTCAAGAGCGTGACCAAAGGTTACGCCTCCTTGGATTACGAATACAAATGCCACCGTGTCGACAACCTGGTGCGGCTCAACCTGCTGATCAACGGCGACATGGTCGATGCCCTGACCTGCATTGTTCACAAGGACAATGCCTACAGCTGGGGTCTCAAACTTTGTCAGAAGTTGAAGGAGTTGATCCCCCGGCAGATGTTTGCCGTGGCCATTCAAGCCGCCATCGGCACGCGGGTTCTGGCCCGTACATCGGTGAAGGCTTTCCGGAAAAATGTAACAGCCAAGTGTTATGGCGGTGATATTTCCCGTAAGCGGAAACTGCTGGAGAAGCAGAAGGCCGGTAAGAAACGGATGAAGCAGGTTGGTTCGGTGGAAATACCCCAGGAAGCCTTTTTGGCCGTCCTCAAAGTGGAAAGATAATCTGGAGAATTCATGTTTGAAAAAATATTGAAGCGGGATAAGAGCAAGGCCGACGTCCAAAAGAAAAAGGCTGTGCCGGAAAGTAAACTAAAGGAATACGCCAAGGCCATTGGCAGCGCTCTGCTTATTGCCATGGTGCTCAAAACTCTGGTCTTTCAGGCTTTTACCATCCCCACGGGCTCTATGTTGGAGACCCTTCAAATTGGTGATTTCCTCTTTGTGGAGAAGATCACCTATGGGGCGCGCACTCCGGAACGGGTTCGCCTGTTGGGTGTGACGTTGATCAAGGGATTGCCCACCATGAAGCTTCCCGGTTTCAGGGATCCGGCCCAGGGGGACATCATTGTTTTTGCCTATCCTGGAAATCGCAACCAGGATTACATTAAACGTTGTGTGGCCGTGGCCGGAGACACCGTGGAAGTCAAAGATGGTGTCCTGTATGTGAACGGCAAAATTTACGAGAGCAACTTTGGCGATCGTGGTGGTGATCACAGCTGTATTCCCAAATGGACGGACCCTGAATCCTGCCCGGCACCCCGAGTGAAGAAGGATCAGGCGAAGTATTTGGGTCATCCAGAGCTCAAATTCTGGCCCAAGGCAGGCAAGCCCAGTCCTTTTGTTGTACCGGAGGGTCACCTCTTTATGATGGGCGACAACCGGTACAACAGCGCTGACAGTCGGTACTGGGGGCCTCTTGATATGCAGCTGGTCAAGGGCCCA
>JAOZJV010000154.1 GCA_029935695.1 Candidatus Krumholzibacteriia bacterium
TTGACATCAATGGATGCGTTTGCATTGAAGACCAGGGTGTCCAGGCGCACGGTGTAAGTCCTCATGCCGGTTTGCGGATGATTGAAGTTGGCCAGCCGGGAGATGATGTGGTGTCCGGGGTCAAATTCATCAATTTCCGGGGCGTATCCGTTGTCAAAAACATCCCTTATATCCATGGACCAGTTGTTGACCTGGCGGCTGTAAATGACACTCAATCCACCGGTGTCATATTCGCCAAAAAAGAGGTAATGAAAATCGTTCACGAACTTATACTGAGGGCTTTCCAAAACGCGCCAGGGATCATCGCCGTCGTTGGAAAAAATGACGCCCACATCGGTCCAGTCCACCAGATCATCGGATACTCCATGGTAGATAACGCCTGTGTTTTGCTCTTGATGCTGCAAGGCGGTGACCAGGATGTGCCACTGGTCGTTTTCCCGGTAAACATAAGGATCCCGGAAGTTGGCCCACCCTTGATCGGCATCCCAGATGTAAATATCCGGATCAGCTTCCAGTACTGGGTTGTTGCTTACTTTGGTCCAGTTGTAAAGATCAGGTGATTCGGCCATGCAAATACGCTGGTTCATTTGAGCATCGCAGCCGGTGTAGGCGATCTTCCAGAGACCGGAGGCATCGTCAAAGAAAACATCAGGAGCCCAAATAGCGCCTTCATCCCAGTATCCCTGGCCTGAGGTCATGATGGGACCTTCAATGTTCCAGTGTTTCAAATCCTGACTTGTGCTGTGCCAGATGGTATCGGCGAAGGCGGCATGGGGTGTCGATTCGTGGATGGTGTGATAGTAGATGTGATACACCGAATCAGGCCGGACCATGCTGAAATCCCAGACTTGATGGTCCTTGTGTGTGAAATATCGTTGTTCGAAATCAAGTCGCAGCAAGGCATTAGCCGGTGCGGCGCACAAGATGGCAGGCAGGAGAAATAACAATGCGGCCAGGGCAGCCTTGTGCCTGAAAGGAGACATTTGGGGCATGGACTGGGGCAAAAGGCTCACAAATGACTCCTAAGAGGTGAAAATGTTGTGTATTGTTGAAAAATGGCTCTGGGACTGGGTTTGAGGCCCTTGACACGAATGTGTGTTAGCTTTTGATCAAATTACATGAGTATTTTAACATAGAGAAGGGGGTTTCGTCAATGATAACGGTGCCTTATATTGCTTCGAACCCTCTCATTTGATTGGAACTATATATGCTCAAGGCTCTTTTGCTGAGTTTTCTTTTTCTGGTGCTTTTCCTCGTCAGCGGTGCAAGTCAGGGTCAAAAACCTGATTCGGCCACTGTTGCTCTTGGTGCAATGGCCACTGTGGACAGCCTTTTGAGTGAGAATCGGTATTCTGAGGCAGTGGTTGCTGCTCGCTCCTGTCAGGAGAACTACAAGGATGATCCCCATTGGAATTATCAATTTGATCATCGTCTGGCCATTGCCCTTTTGCGCGATAATCAGCCCGAAGAAGCCTTGCCATTGCTTGAAGCCAGGGTGATCAGCCATCCGGCAGAAGCCCAGGGCCACCGCAATCTTGGTGCCTGTTTGCTGGCCCTTGGTCGCCGGGGACGTGCTTTGAGTGAATATCAGCAGGTGGTGGAGCTGCAGCCGCGCAATGCCAGCGCCCGGCTTGAATACGGTCAGGTTCTGCTGGGTTTCCGGATTTACAAAGATGCTGAGAAGGAACTTCTGACCGCAGCCAATCTCTGCGGCAACTGTCCTGAAGTCCAACCGGCTCTGGCCCGGTACTGGCAGGCGGTGAATCAACCAGCCAAGGCAGCAGTCCATTGGCGATCCGTATGGGGCGGTACTGGCAACCCGGTGGCAAAAAATAATCTTCTCATTGCGTTGCTGAATTCTGGTCAGGACCAGGCGGTTCTGGATTTGTTGCTGGAAAGCCCAGCTCAGGAACTCCAGCGCCAGGAGTTGCAGCAATTGGTGGCTGCTGAGGGTCGTTTGAAAGTCAGTGAGCAAAGCCTCATGTTTGCGAACCTGCTTCAGGATCAAAAAACCATCCTGGAAATACCCGAAAGCATAGCAGCAGATTCTATATTCTGGGGGCAGGTTTCCCTCAATCTTCTGGTGACCGAATATTATGATGAGGCCTTGATTGCCGTGAACAGGGCTATTTCACTTGCCTCGGAAAATGTTGTTTTCCTAAACAATCGGGTGGTTCTGTTGCAAAAGCTGGGGCGAAATGACGAAGCTGACCGGGAATGGGAAAAACTCCTGTTACTGGAACCCTCTCTGAAAGGAAATCAAAATTGATGGGACAATTTTTTGGGAAAACATCCACCAATGAACTTCTCCTGGCAGGATTATTTTTGTTGGGTTTCCTTTTTGTTGGTTGCGCTCCAGACACATCACAGTTGAACCAGGCAGGTGATGGCTCTCAAGACGAACTTTTTTCGGGGGCCCTTCATGAGACTGCTCCGGCTGATGGCGTTTGGCGGGTTCACCGGATTTCCTGGTGTGAAGATGAATCCGTCGCCCCTCAGGCCGTTGAAGATCTTCTGGCCCTGTGTTCAGAGTATTTTCGGGAGGGTTCCGGCACCGATGGAATGTTGGAGTTGGAATATGCCCTGGAAGAGGGCCAGCGTCATCCCCTGCTGCTTTTGACTTTGGGGCAATTGTATTTGATTGCCGGACAGGGCGAACCGGATTTATTGCCTCCCGAGGGACCCGCGGCCGATGTGGGGGATTGGAGCTTGAACAAGAAAAGATTGCTGGCGCGATCTGAATCTCTGCTCCGGGAAGCGGCCCGCAGCCGACCTGACGACGCAGCCATCGACTATTTGCTGGCTGATGTGGCCCGGTCCCGGGAAGATTGGCAGGCCGCCAACCAATGGATGTTCGAAGGCACCCAAAAATGCACTTCCGGCAGAGGGTTTTCCGCCCTGGTCCTTTACCAGCAACTCAACAGATATCCAGGCACTTATCTCGGTGGTCCGGGCCCGGACTATCCCCAATCAGCACTTAAAAAGCAAATCACAGGGAATGTGGTTCTGGATTTACTGATCAGCCCTGCTGCAGAGGTGCGGCAGGCGGTGGTGGTCGAAAGCCCGGACTGGGCTCTTTCAAAGGCTGCGGCAGCCAGCCTGCGCGAAGGCACATGGGAAGCGGCTCGTATTGGAAAATACCCGGTTTGGTCCTGGTTGAGAGTCACCACTTCCTTCACTCTGGACAAATGATGCGCAACTGGCAGTTGATTTGCCGGCTGAGGTGCCTTATTTTTGAATGACACGGGTGTCCGGGCTTCAAAGCCAGGGACAGCCCACTCTCTTTAACCCCGCGGCCGGAGGTCTTGGTAACTATGAAGTGGCTGAACAACCGCTTCCTTTTGATGGCTTATATTCTGCTCATGGCTCTGATGGTGGTCGCAGGTTGCACCATCAAGGAAGATCCGGCAGAAGTTTTACCTCTTTGTGGAAATCACTCCTGTGGTGATTTGGCCATGGTGACCACCGATACTTCCAGTGACGGTTTTCACTATCTGAACCCCACCATGTCGCCGGATGGGTCCAAGATCCTGTTCACCGCCGACTGGAAAGCCATACCTGCCATTGATCACTATGATGAAGATGAGTTTTATACCCTCTTCCGTCAGCTGATCATCATTCCCACCCGGTCCTCGGTGGACCCGGCCACCAGCCTGGAAGACCAGGGCGGTGTGCTGGTGCGTTTCAATGGTGATTACACTTCGGTGACTATTGCCGGCAACGTGGTGAGCATGGGAAATATCGAGGCTGAACGCCGCAAGGGCGGTCCCGCCTGGATCGATGATTCCACCATTGCCTACTTTGTGGAGTCTCCCCGTGGATACCGCATCTTCACGGCCGATATCACCGATTATCAGACCAGCCAGCTGCTGACCTCCGTGGCCTATATGGAGCCCAGTGATGCCGATATCAGCGGTGGTATGTTCCATCACATGTCACCCTCTGTCAGCCCTGATGGCCAATACATGGTTTTCACCCGATCCGGCTGTGCGTTGCCCGACTCCTTCGAAACCTGCACGGGTCTGAGCCTGTTGGTTCTGGATATGGAAACCATCGGGGACAACAACGGGTATGATGCTGTGGTGCATGCCGTGACCAGTGAATTTTCCCGTATCGAATCGCCCAAGTGGTCTCCTGATGGAACCAAACTGGTTTTCTCCGGTGGGATGGATCTTGGTGGCAGCTCCGGGGCTGGAACAGAAATCTATACTATCGATTTTGATGCTGCGGCTTTTGATGCTGGCGAGGTGGTGCTGGACAACAATCTCGATCGTTTGACTTACACCGGCCTCCTGCCGGGTGATCCCATTTCCGGTGTGCTCAACGGTTATCCTTGTTACACTCCAGATGGCAGTGAAATTATCTTTGTGTCCACGCGGCGTGCTCCGTCAATCACCCTGCATGATCGAAATCTCTGGAAAATTCCCAGTGACGGTCGCCTGGATCCTGAAATCTTCTATTTCACCCGTGCCGATGATGTGGATCCCGAGGTTCTGCCCGATGGTTCCGTGCTTCTGAGCAGCCTGCTGGGTTTCACCACCGAAATTCTGGATCAGTTGGAAGAAGAAGCTTATCAGGCCCTGGCCCAGAGTAATGATGGTTCACTGACTGAGGTGGAAATGCGATCTCTGGCCAACGATGAGCGGCGCATGCTCGAGTTTTTCGAGGGTGTAATGGCGCAACTGTATATTTTCCGCCCCTAGGAGGCTTTTGATCTTGTCCAATCTTGTCGTTCTACGTCGGGAAATGGTCGAGATTGGTCGATTGCTGGAAACAAAAGGTCTGATCGTGGCCGCCGAGGGCAACATGTCTGTTCGCCTTGGCGGCCACTGTTTTTTAGTGACTCCTGCCGGCAAGTGCAAAGGTGAGCTGAAGGTTCAGGATCCCCTGGAGGTGGACAGTCAGGGCCGCTGCAGTGCCGGCCGGCCCACCAGCGAATGGCCATTGCACCAGGAAATCTACCGGATGCGGCCGGATATCCGGGCCATCTGTCACGCGCATCCTCCCTGGGCTACGGCCTTTGCAACGGCGGGCCGCGATCTCGATGGCCAACTGCTGACTGAAACAGCTCAGGTGCTGCCTCGGGTTCCTCTGGCAGTGCGTTCCCTGCCCGGCACTCCTGAAGTTGCCCGCTCCATTCAGCCGCACATCAAGGATCATGACGCCATTCTGCTGGCCAACCATGGGGTGGTCTCTGTGGGTAATACTCTAAAAGGGGCCTTCGAGTTGCTGCAGACGGTGGAACGTCTGGCCCAGGTGACATTGCTCTCAGAAATGGCCGCCGGCCGGTGCGGGCTGGATCAGGGAATGCTGAAAGAGCTGGTGGATCGCAGTTGAGTGGTGGTTATTCTTCGCCCCGGTAAATCTTCTCCAGCCGTGCGGCAATGGCTTTCCAACCAAATTTCTTCTCCATGTGCAGACGAGCCTTCCGGGCTCTTTTTTCTGAAAGAGGGTCGTCCAATGCCTGGACAACGGCCGATGCAAAACCATCCACCGGATCGATGATGAAAATGGTCTGGTCATCCTGGGTGGTGATGCCCTCGGCGCCCACGGGAGTGGTCAGCACAGGGATGCCCCGGGCCATGGCTTCCAGAATTTTGATTTTGATGCCGCCCCCTTCGGGCAGAGGGGCTACAAAAAGGGCGCAGCGGCTGAACAGTGGCGTCAGGTCATCCACAAACCCCACAGCCGAAATGCCTTCAGTGCTTCCTTTGCACGTTTGCAGATGTTCCTGGCTTCCCCGACCCACCAGTATCAGTTGAACTTCAGGCCGCAGAGCCCTGACCTGGGGCCAGATCTGGTGGATCAGAAGATCGGCAGCCTGGACATTGGGCCGGTGGTTGAAAGTGCCCACAAAGAGACAGGTGGGCGGATCAGTCCGGTGGCGGTGGGGCTGGACTGCTTCCAGATCCATGCCCAGAGGCACCGTCAGCAGATTGATCCCGCCCATGTCCTCAAATATCCGGCGGTCTTCTTCGGTGACGCACAACATGCGGTTGGTCCATTTGCAGGCTGCCACCTGCAGACGTTTCCACCGGGAAGCTTCCCGGCGAAACCACCAGCGCGCAAATGGCCCTGCTGCCCTGGCTGCCCGCCGCTCTCTGGGCACCGATCCCAGTTCGTGGCTGTTGAGGATAATCCGCGGGCCGTCAGTTTCCGAGAACAAATACATTCTGGTCAGATCCCGGGCATACAGCGACATCTGGAGGTATTCAATTTGGATGGCATCGGGTTTGAATTCATCAGCCAGGGTGCGAATTTGCCGGGAAATATTCCGGATCCAATATTTTTCCACATAGAAAGGGTAGCCCGAAACAGCACTGCGCATGAAAGCTGAAAACCGGTTGATCAGCAGCTTCAGACGATCCTCGCCCCGGGAGCCTGAATCAGCAAAGGGCAAAGGGGCTACCTTCACGCCGAGATTTTCCACATCGGCAATGAAAGAGTGTTCACCGGGCCGGACCAGGGAAACCAGCAAAACCTCATGACCCGCAGCCAGGTGCTTCACAAGATCCCGCACAGCGCTGCCGCCACCATGACCCACACGGCTGTGGGGAAGATAAGGGGTGACGACCATGATTTTCATGCTCGGCCACCCCGGAATTTCAAGGGGAGCATTATTTTTCGGGTGGGATCAGTAGGACACATACCCGCGAGCAACGGAGAGCTCTTCTTTAAGGCGTTCCAGTTCCACACCCCAGGCAGTGGATCCCTCTTCCAGGTTTGGTTTGTTTTTGAGCAGGAAAGCAGTGGCTTCCTCGTCAATTTCACCTTCGATTTTTAAATCCCGGAGAATGAGGTTTTCAATAAGGTTTTTGAACCCGTCTTCATCAATTTCCAAATCGATGAGTTCCTCATCCAACAGGTTGTTCGTGATTCGCCGGGCCAGAATGGCGACGCGCTCTTCGGACAATCGCATATCAATACCTCCTGATCGCGGCTTAAAGGACAAAGCCGTGTTTGCGGCACATTTCACGTTTGATTTTAGCGCGCAGAGAACCCACGTCCATTTCCTCGGCTTTGATTTCGTGGATGTTTTGCCGCATTATTCCGTCAACCTCTTCATCTATCTCATCTTCTTCGCGCATGTTCTCGAAGATGGCGCTGTCAATGCCGCGGGTGACCAGGTCATTGTTGGAGATGATGTGGATGGATGGGTGGTCCTGGATCATTTTGAGGATCCGGTCACTCAGGTGTTCGATTTTATTCTTGCTCAGCCTCACGGCCGCCTCCCATGGGTTCGGGGATTTAAAAAGCTGAATGTTTGAATCCCATTGAAAGCTTTTTCAAAGGTGTTGGCAAGAAAAAAGGGATTGGGTATTGTTCATTTGCCGGGAACAAGGTGCTTCTTTTTGCGTATCACTTCCGGTCAAATCATTTGGAACCATTCAAAGAGGATGTCATGACAGAGCAACAACCCCTGGACAAGGTGCTGGCCCATGAGCTGGCTGGCCGTTTAAGCAGTGTAATGGCCGAGACCGAAAAAGTGATCGTCGGTCAGCGCGAAATGATGGAAGGTCTCGTGCTGGGTTTGATCACCGGCGGGCATATTCTGCTGGAAGGTGTGCCCGGATTGGCCAAGACCCTGGCAGTGAGCACTCTTGCCAAAACGGTGGACACCGGTTTCCGGCGCATTCAGTTCACTCCCGACCTGCTTCCGGCAGATATCACCGGAACAACCATATACAACCGGGAAACAGGTGATTTCACGGTCAAAAAGGGTCCTGTCTTCAGCAATATCATTCTGGCTGATGAAATCAACCGGGCCA
>JAOZJV010000702.1 GCA_029935695.1 Candidatus Krumholzibacteriia bacterium
ACTTGTGCACGGTGGCCACCGAGGAAAGGCCAAATTTTTCACCCACCTCCTGCAGGGTTGGTGCATACCCCTGCACTTCGGTGAATTGAGTGATAAAAGCAAGAATTTCTGCCTGACGACGCGTGAGTCCCATAATTTCCTCCAGATCAGTTCAAACTGGTATTGGCCTCATCAATCTAGGCGAAAGATCGACGAAAGTCTAGCGAAAAAATACCAAAATTCTAAATTTTTTTTCAGGGAAGTTTAAACCGCGGCGAAAGAGGAAGAACTTCACCGTATTGTAGCATATCGCGCACATCATTCAAGAGGGGCAAACCACCACGGCCCCCCCAATGGGCACATTTCAGAGCTGCAACTGCCGCTCCGAACTCCAGATTATCCCTGAATTCACCGCCACAAGCCAACGCAAAGGCATAACCGGCATGAAAAACATCCCCGGCACCTGTGGTATCAAGAACATCAACCTTGAAAGCCGGCACAACAAAAGGCGGCTCAGCCAGGGCGAGAACCCCTTCGTGGCCAAAAGTCATGGCCACCCGGTGAGGACCTCGCCCTTTCAGCTCCTCAAGGGCTGCCAGCGGATCATCCAAACCCGACAGTTGAGGGGCAAAAACCGAGGAGGAAATGACGTCGGTGCACAATGCCACCAACTCTTCGCTGCCACCGCGAACGGATCCTGCATCCAGAACCACGGGAATTCTCCTGTCCCGGGCATGCCGGGCCGCCACCATGGATAAAAGTGGTTCATGGCCATCAAGATAGAGCAAGTCGACACCATCGAGCCATTGAACATCCCACAAATCCGCTTCCAGCAGAGGAAGACGTCCCCGAGACCAGAAGATGGTGCGCTCACCTGTTTCAGGGTTCACCAGAATGACAGCCTTGGCGCACTGTTGACCGGGAAGGACAGGGCTGCCGTCCAGATCAACTCCCGCAGCTATCAATTCCTGCCGCTGGCTGAGGCCACCCGGATCATCGGTCAGTGGTGTTATCAAGCGAACCTTAGCCCCCAGCCTGGCCAGTGCCACAGCGGCGGTGGCCCCGGGACCGCCGCCACCCAATCTGATAAAAGGAACTTCATTTTTTGTGTCCGGTTGTGGAAAGGCACCGACAGGGACAGTGATGTCAAAAGCATTGTATCCAATCACAAGAATCCGCGGTGAATCAGGATTCATCCTATTCCCTCCCCGCAAGCAATGTGATATGTTGGAGTCTGATCATTTTCCCATCCCAATGAAGAGGAAGCACCATCATGAGTGATTGTCTTTTCTGCAAAATCGCAGCAGGTCACATTCCATGCACCGAAGTTTTTGCCGACGAAAATATTCTGGCCTTCCGTGATATTGACCCCAAGGCACCGACGCATATTCTGGTCATCCCCCGGCGTCACATCCCCGGCTTGTCCGCCATGACCGATGATGACACTGACCTGGCTGGCAAACTGCTGATGGCCGCCACCAAAATTGCAGCCGCTGAAGGTCTGGTCCCAGACGGCTATCGTTTTGTGATCAACAATGGTGAAGATGGCGGTCAAACGGTGGGCCACCTGCACCTGCACATCCTGGGCGGGCGAGCCCTTGCCTGGCCTCCAGGATAGGCTCCGGACAAACAACAACCCCGGCTGCAAAGCCGAGGTTGTTGTTATCAACGGAATCAGGCAACGGCATAAACTCCCCGACCAACCCGCTTGACAAGTTTGCTGGTGGAAAGAGTGCGGCGCAGAACATTGTCAAAATTATTACTCTTGGAGGTGAAGAGTTTTTTCTTCACAATAATGTCCATCAAATCTTTATAGCTTACTGATTTTCCCTTAGATTTGATGATGCTCACCACCACATCTTCAAGCTTAACCCGGCCTCCGGCTTTCCGGCTGGTGGTGGTTTTTTTGGCGGGTGATTTACGAGCAACAGCCTTCTTCTTGGCAGCGGCTTTTTTTACGACCTTCTTGGCGGCAACCTTCTTGTGTGCAACTTTTTTCCTGGTCACCTTCTTCTTGGTAACTTTTTTCTTAATAACTTTTTTGGCCACTGCTTTTTTCCTGGGCGCAGATTTTTTTCCGGCAGGTGCTTTGGCAGAAGTACTTTTTCCGGCACCATCCATCAAGCGCAACAACTCATCTTCAATTTTTTTCAGTGCCTTGGTCAGTTTGTTTTTTTCACCA
>JAOZJV010000155.1 GCA_029935695.1 Candidatus Krumholzibacteriia bacterium
CTGCCGACAGTATTGCGTCGCCGCACTCCATCCATTGAAGGAAGCCCAGAGGCATGACCCATTCGAACGGGAAAACAGATTTGCCCGAGTTATTTCCCATCCGCAAAGCGGTGGTGGTAGTGCCCACCTACAATGAGGCCGACAACGTTGGCGGGCTGATCCCTGAAATCCTGGCCCAGGACGAACGTCTTTCGGTGCTGGTGGTGGATGATAATTCTCCCGATGGAACCGCCGATATTGTCAAATCACTGCCTGGATTTGGCGACCGGATCCTGATTCTGGAAAGACCCCTGAAAGAGGGTCTCGGTGCAGCCTACATCGCTGCTTTCCAATGGATTCTGGCCAACACTGATTTTGAAGCCATTTTTGAGATGGATGCTGATTTCAGCCATTCTCCTACTGCGTTGCCTAATTTTTTGAAAGAGATCGATTCCCACGATCTGGTCCTGGGCAGCCGCTATCTCGAAGGCATCACCGTGGTGAACTGGCCTTTGCGGCGGCTTATTCTGAGTGTGGGTGCCAACATCTATGCCCGGTTCGTCACCGGCATGCCCATCAAGGACAGCACCGGTGGCTTCAAGTGTTTCCGCCGCACAACCATGGAAATGCTGCCCCTGGAGAGCATCAAAAGCGATGGCTACTCTTTCCAGATTGAAATGAACTACCACTGCTGGAAACGCCAGCTGCGCATCAAGGAAATTCCCATCACCTTCGAAGACCGTCAGGTGGGCGTCTCGAAAATGTCCAAACGGATCATTGTGGAAGCCATGTGGATGGTGTGGGCCCTGCGCCTGCGCCGCATTCCCTAAACCTTCAGCCCGGGAGACTGCGTGAAACTGGCCGTCGTCATAGTCCACTACAATTCGAGCGGCGATCTGCGTCGTTGCCTCGAATCTCTGGTGGCGTATGCCTCGCCGGCAGAGCACCGCGTCATCATTGTGGACAATGCCTCCGAGGATGATGGCCTGGCCGAGGTGCACCGGCAGTACAATCAATTCCAGTGGATCTTCAGCAAAGAAAATCTGGGTTACAGCAAGGGCTGCAATCTGGGCATGGCCCAGGTGGACGCCGAGTATTATCTGCTGCTGAATCCGGACATCGTGGTGCAACCCGGCGCCCTGCAACTGCTGCTTGAGTTTGCCGACCGCTCACCCCGGGCCGGCATGGTGGGTCCCCAGCTGCTGAACGAAGATCTGAGTGTGCAGGACAGTTGCCGGCGTTTCTACAATTTGAAAACCCTGCTGTTGCGCCGCACCATCCTGGGGAAAATTTTCCCCAACAGCGAAACGGTTCATCTGCACCTGATGGGTGATTTTGATCATCAGAGTGTGCGGCCCGTGGACTGGGTTCTCGGTGGCTGCATTCTGGTGCGCAAATCCGCCATGCAGCGCACCGGTCCCATGGACGAACGCTTCTTTCTCTATTTTGAAGATGTGGACTGGTGTTACCGCATGTGGCAGGCCGGGTACGAGGTGGTTTACACCCCGGATGCCCGCTTCATCCACCGCCACCGCCGGGACAGTGCCCAGGGAAAATTCAGCCGCACCTTCTGGTTGCATCTCGGTAGCCTGATTTCCTTCTATGAAAAATGGGGGATCCTGGTCTGGCTGTTGAAAAAATGGCGTGGACCCCTGCTGGTCTTTTTGCTCTGGGGATTGGATGTGCTGGGTCTGACGGCTGCTTTTGGTGCCGCTTACGGCCTGCGCAGCATGATGAGCAACCTCTTCACCGAAGAGCTTTATCCTTTCAGTGAATACCAGCCACTGCTTCTGTTTTCTCTGCTGCTGGCCTCGCTGACTTTCCTGCTCACCGGGCGGTACCGCACTGCCCGTCACCGGCAGCGAAGACCGGTTCTGGAACATGTGCAGCAGGTGGGTGTGGTGTCCGTGCTTTTGCTGGCAGCCACCTACCTGGGGCATCTCGATGTGATCAGTCGGGCCGTTCTGCTGATGTTTATTCCGCTGCTGTTTATCAGTACTGCTTTGGGCGAGGTGGGCGTCAACGCCATTTTGCGCCGTTTGGAAAAGGGAAATCTTTCGCTGGAGCGCACTCTTTTGATGGGGGCTCCCCGCCGTTTGCAGGCCTGGCTGGCCCAGGCTGGCAGTTTACAGGCCGCCGGCATCGATGTGGCCGGTTATGTGTGGCAACCTTCTGCCGGTGAAGATGGCTTGCCGCCGCTGGCAAATGGCGATGTTCCCTGGCTTGGGACTCCGGCGACCATGGTGGAGACGGTTCACCGCTACCGGATCAGCCAGGTTGTATTTTGGGATCGTCCCCTGGATGAGCCTGAAACCTGGTTGCAACTGGCTGGTTTGCGCCGCTTGCGGGTGGGTTTGCGGTGGAATCTGGAAGATGTGTGGCTGCTGGCCAGCGGGGCCAGAGTGGATGATTTTGCCGGTGGCCTCAGCGCGGTGCAAACCTACGGCAGCACGGCGGCCATCAAATCGGGCCTGACCCGTTTGGGCTCCTTGCTTTTCGGCGGGACCATGATTCTGCTGACCTGGCTGCCCTGGTTGTGGCTGAAGATTGTGCGCACCCGCCGAGGATCGGCCCGGACCATGCGCATCCAGGCCCGGGATTTGTGGGGAAATGATCCCCAGTTGAGTGTGGCCGTGGGCAGCGGGGGCCAGGTTCTGCCTCTTCCCTGGCAATTGGGTTTGATGATTTCATTGGTGCTGGGCAAGGTCCGCCTGGTGGGGGCGCGGGCTGTTTTGGGCCCTGTGCGCTACCGACCTGAAGATGCCCGGGAAATGGCCGGATTCTGGAAAGATGAACCTGGGGTTCCCGGATTGACCGGTTCCTGGGTTCGCACAGCCAGGGTGGATTTACCTGGTATGGCCAAAGAACCTGTTTCATTGTTTTCTTTAGTTAAACAACTGTGGCTTGATCCCGGAGGTTTCGGTGTCATCGGAAGTGCCGATGCCGTGGCGGGAATCAAAGACGAGGCCCCGTCGGGCCCAGAGGTGTCCTGATATGCAAATTACCCTTCGCTTTTTCTCCATGCTGATTCTCATCATCACCATGCTTTCAGGGTCCTTGATGGCAGCAGCCCAGGATGTGGATTTTGAATCCCATCTGATCAAACAAAGGGTGACTTGCATGGTGGAGCAGGGAGACAAGGTCCTTGGTGGTTTGAATGGCGGGGGACTCCTCATATGGGACCGGCTGGCTCCGGCTCAGGTGACCCGCTTGAGCGCCGGCGAAGAATTGTCGGGCAACTATGTGACGGCTCTGGCCTGGACCGGCCGTTATATCTGGGTGGCAACCACGGGCTGCGGCATGACCCGCATTGCCAATATCAACACTCAGCCAGAGTACCGGCAGTATGCCAGCAACCTGGGAAGTCTGGATATTACTGCGGTCACCGGTCAGGTCATCGGTGACAATGAGCGGGTTTATTATGGCATGAACGAAGGTGGAGTTGGCCTGATCACCGATGGCATCAGCGGGGCTATCTACACTGCCGAACAGGACGGCCTGATCAACAACAACATCAACGATCTGCAAATTTTTGAAGATCTGCTTTTTGTGGCCACACCCACAGGCATTTCCCGTTTTGCCTCCAACCTTTTTACCGACCAGAACGCAGGCCTCGGCAATCTTAATATCAGGTATCTGGCGGTGGACCCGGACGACCGTCTGGTGGCCGGTGGCCCGGGCGGGGTTTATGTGTGGGATGGCGACACTGAAAGCTGGAGCAGTCTGGGATGGGCTGGTTCCTGCAATGGACTTACCAGCAACGCCACTGAGTTGTGGGGGCTGGGCTCCACCACTGCAAGTGTTTATGATGATGAAAGCTGGATTGCCTATGATCTGCCTCGGACAGGATCCAGCTCCATCCATGCCGGTGAAAATATCTGGGTCGGCGGCCGGTGGAAAACCTCAGACATGGGCGTTGCCTCCGGGCTGGCCTGGTACGGTGCTTTTGAAGGGGGGGACTCTTTTTCGGATTATGTGGTTGACGCCAGCCTGGTGGCCAATGGCTATGGCTTGGATTTTGACCATGAAGGCACGGTGTGGACAGGCTCCTATCGTGGACAGGCCCTTTCCGGCGTGAGCCAGGATCAGATCACCAATATTTCCCAACTGGCCTCAGCTGATAATGACTCCAATGGTCTTTTTGCCTACGGCAGCAACATGCTGGCCCTGGTGGCCGACCATGAGCGTGGCCTGGTGTACACCGGGCAGTACACCAAGGGCATTATCCGCCTTGACATCAACACCGGCGAAATTGACCTGATGCATGGGGGAACCTGCGGGTTGGAAGAAGAACCCGGTGACCGCTCAACCATGGTCAGTCTGGATGTTCATCCGGATGGAACCCTGCTGGTGATGTACGACTGGGATCACGAGCAAAAAGTAAGAATTCTGGTGGACCCGGTTCACTGGCGCGCCGATCATTGGTACGATGTGCCCCAGGGTGGCGACGAAGGTATCGGCGGGGGCATTGGTGTGTGGGATGCAGTGGTGCAACGCAATGATGTCATTTGGTTTGCCGTGGAAGGCACGGGGCTGGTGCGTTGGGATATTAACGGAAACTCGGGCGGGCCTGACGATCCCCTGACCTGGAGTAACTTCTCTGACGATCGCTGGGATGGTCCTTTTTCCGGTATTCCCGGCACCACCAACGACCCAACCCAGGCCAAAACCCGTCTGGCACTGGCTCCCGATGGCAGTGTCTGGTTCGGAGGCAACGGTGTCACGCGTTTCTCGTTCGATGAAATGTTCGGTGAACTTGTTCTGGAAGAAGCCTACAGCGCTAAAACGGCCAGCTATCAGGATGGTTTGATTGACGGCAACGTGGGCGACGTGGAAGTGGATGGCAATGGTGATTTGTGGGTCACAACCAGGGCGGGATTGAACCGAATTCGCTGGGGAACCGACGAACCGGAAATCGATGCCTTTTTTGACCTGGCCAATTATTTCTCCAACAGCATCTACGCCCTGCTGTACAGTCCCAATGTGATTACGTCGCTACCTGGCGGGGTTTACACCCAGTTGGCAAAAAGCGCTGATGGCATGCGGATGGCTCTGACATCGAACCAGGGAACCGTGGCCTGGGATATCACTGCCGGCCCGACCGAAACCGAAGCAACCCTTGCTTCCCTCTACTGTTACCCCAATCCATGGACCCCTGCCGGCGAGGACAGCAAACTCAAGCTTGGCGGAATTTCAGCCGATGTGGACAATGACGATGCGGCCTTTGTTGAGATCTACAATCTTGCCGGTCAACTTGTTTACAAAAACAGCTATGTCAGTGCCGATCTTGGGTTCTGGAATGGCAACAACCGGACCGGGGCTCCAGTGGCCACGGGTATGTATGTTATGAAAGTGACCTGGCGGGGCTTAAACACCGCCCGCACTTTGGCAGTGGTTCGCTAACTAATTTTGAATGCATGGTCAGATCGGGAGGATCCCATGGCAAATTCCGGAATGGATTCCGGTGAATCAGTGAAACGCACCCGCCTGTTGGTGGTGGGGGCAGGAGTGGCCGGCCAGAGCCTGGTTCGAGAGATCCAGCAGGATGGCCTGCCTGTGGAGCCCGTTGCGTTTCTCGATGATGACCCCCAGCTCATTGGACAATCCATCTGTGGTTTGCCCGTGCGCGGCGGCACCGCTGATTTGGAACAAGTGGCCCGGGAAACCGGGGCTGATGAAGTTTTGCTGGCCATTCCTTCATCCGGTGGCCGTCTGGTGCGGCGTTTGGTGATTCTATGCAAGCGGGCCGGCTTGCCGTTCCGGCTGGTGCCTGGTTTGCGGGCTATCATCGAAGGTGATGTTCATTTTGAACAGGTGGCCGAAGTGCAGCCTGAGCATTTGCTGGGCCGCGAAACCGTGGTTTTCCAGGACCAGGCCGCCTCTTCGGTGGTCAGTGGTCGCTGCGTCATGGTCACCGGCGCCGGTGGTTCCATTGGCGCTGAGCTTTGCCGTCAAATTCTGCCTCTGGGCCCCAGCGAACTGATTTTGCTGGGCCGGGGTGAGAACAGTATTTTTGAAATCCAGGCCGAACTTGATCCAATGCGGGGAGAGACCCGTCTGACCCCCATCATCGCCGATGTGCGCGACGAGCGGCGGTTGGAAAACCTTGCTTCCAGGATATCTCCTGATATCATCCTGCACGCGGCGGCCCACAAACATGTGCCGCTGATGGAAGGAAATCCGGAAGAGGCGGTTCTGGTCAATGTGGGCGGAACCGACAACCTTATTCAGTTTGCCCGGACCGTGGGCGCCCAGCGTTTTGTACTGATCAGCACTGACAAAGCCGTCAGTCCCACCAGCGTCATGGGGGCCACCAAGAAAATGGCGGAGATGGTGGTGCGCGGCGCCGCGGCCCAGTCTTCTTCCACCCGGTTCATGATCGTCCGGTTTGGCAACGTTCTGGGCAGTCGGGGCTCGGTGGTGCCTTTCTTTGTCAAGCGCATCCAGGCCGGGTTGCCTTTGCCGGTGACCGACAAAAGAATGACCCGGTACTTCATGACTATCCGGGAGGCAGCACTTCTGGTGATCGAAGCCATGGTTATGGGCGGAGGCGGTTCCACATATATCCTGGAAATGGGTAATCCTGTTTCCATTCTGGAGCTGGCCCAGAATCTCCTGGTGCTCAGTGGTTACGACCCGGCCGGCGGCGATTCAGGGCCAGGCATCGACATCACGGGTTTGCGCCCCGGTGAACGACTTCACGAAGCGTTGAACGAAGATTACGAGGAGCTGGTTTCCAGTGATCATCCGCTGATTCGCATGACCAAACCAACTGCCGGCCAGGATGTTCTGAGTCAAGAGGAGTTGAAAGCCGGATGCGAACTGGCCCTTGCCGGAGATGTGGATGGCCTGCGCAAATGGCTGGCCGGTATTCTGCAGCAACCTTCTCTGGCCCCAAAAGGAAAGCACAGGAAATGAGCCAGGAAATGCAGGGACGGAAATTCATCGACCGGGAAGAAACTCTTCCCTTCTTCAAGCCGGATGTGGGAGAAGCCGAGATTGAAGCGGTGACTGATGTGCTGCGCTCGGGCTGGTTGACTTTTGGTCCCAAGGTTCGGGAGTTTGGCTCCGCCTGTGCCGATTATCTGGGCGTGCCCTGTGCCGTTCCCGTGTCCAGTTGCACGGCGGGACTATTCCTCACGCTGAAAGCCATGGGGGTGGGCAAAGGAGACGAAGTCATTCTGCCGGCCATGACTTTCATCGCCACTTTGACGGCGGTGCTTCATTGCGAAGCCAAACCGGTGCTGGCTGATCTGGACCCTGAAAATCTGGGCCTCGATCCTGCCGCTTTCGAAAAGGCCATCACCCCCAACACCAAGGTTGTGATTCCCGTGCATATGGCCGGGCATCCCTGCCGCATCAACGAAATTATTGATATCGCTCACCGCCATGGCATCAAGGTGATGGAAGACGCCGCCCACAGTTTCGGGGCCGCTGCCCATGGCAAACGCATTGGCGGTTTTGGCGACGCGACGGTGTTCAGTTTTTACGCCACCAAGTGCATCACCACCGGAGACGGCGGTTTGGTTACCACCTGCGATCAGGAGATGGCCGACAAACTGAACCTGCTCAGTTTCCATGGCATGGACGGCAACGCCTGGCAGCGTTACGGCGACAAGGGCCGCTGGTATTATGAAGTGGTGGCCATTGGTTATAAATTTCATCTGGGTGATCCCGCTGCGGCTCTGGGCATGGTTCAGCTCGGCCGCGCCGACGAGTTCATGGCCCGCCGCACCGAAGTGGCTTTGCGTTTCAATGAAGCTTTTGCCGGCCTGCCCGG
>JAOZJV010000703.1 GCA_029935695.1 Candidatus Krumholzibacteriia bacterium
CTGTGGCCACCGGAGAATCGTATCACGCTGAATATTCTCCCAGTCTGATCTTCTTCAACGAAGACGGCATTATTTCCACTACCCCCGGCTGGAGCTCAGCAGATTCCGACGCCGCTTACGACATCCAGTTTGTGGACATTGACAACGATGGCGACCAGGACCTGGCTGTGCTTACATCCCAGGGGCCCGTGAAGATTTATTTCAACGAAGGTGGCAGCATCAGCACCGAACCCGGTTGGCAGACAGCAGCCAATGACAACGGTAATACTTTTGATTTTGCCGACCTGAACGGTGACGGCTGGCTCGACCTTGGCGTGGCCAACAACACCCAGCAGGGCGGCTCAGGGTATTTTCATATCTTCTTTTCCCAAGGTGGCGTTTTGCCCACCCAACCGGACTGGTCCTCCGCTTCCGATGGTTACGGATCCGCTGCCATCTTTGCGGATCTGGATGCCGACGGCGACCAGGATCTGGTGACGGGCCGCTGGTGGGGTCCGGTCTCAGTCTACCTCAACCAAAACGGAACCTTCCCTCCCAATCCCGATTGGCAATCGGCCGAATCACCAGTGGTGGAAAATATTGTTTTTGGGGATTTGGACCAGGGCTGGGAAAGACAACTGCAGGCCGAATTTGTGGGTGATGGTTCAAACAAACTCTTCCACATAGGATACCGACACCTTCAGGGTATTGATCGGGTGGTTGTGGGCGGGGCCGACCTCCCCCAGGCTGAATACTGTTTTGACACCCAGGCCGGTTGGGTTTCACTTGCTGCAGCACCCATGGGACCAGTCACCATCCATTATAGAAATTCCCGGACTAAGGATATGGTTGTTTCCGATTGGGGCGGCGCCACCATCATGTTCACTCACGATGGCACCACGGCCGTACCCGAGTCTGCCCCTTTGGTCAGTGCATCGATTCAATCCCGAGCCTATCCCAACCCCTTCAACCCACGGTTGAATATCGAGTACACCTTGCCCCGGGCCGCCATGGTTCAGTTGAATGTTTTGGATTTGCGGGGACGGCGGGTGGCCCAGTTGGTGAGGGGTTATCAGGATGCAGGCTTGCATTCGGCGGTGTGGGCGCCACGGGGATTGCCCAGTGGAGAATATATGTACCGGTTGGAGGCTGGGGTTCTTTCATTTACGGGGAAAGTGCATTTGGTTAAATAAGGGCTAATCTTGACTCTTCTGAATGATCGTCTTCAATGTATGGCCTGCCAAATAAAGCGGAGCGTGCATTAACCCATCATCAAACTGGTTCGCTCCAAGAGCCGTAAGTAGAACAGAAGTGCGGGGAGCATATTTTTCACGAAATACCCGCAGGCTTTTCGCCTTTGTATTAATCCCAGCTTTGACTTCAACGGGGACCACCTGACTCCCGAGTGCGAGAAGAAACTCAATTTCCGAGGAAGCTTCTCTCCAAGTGTAAACCGACTCCGTTACTGAACAGAGCAGTTGGTTCAATACGACATTTTCGGCTAGAAAACCTTTGAATTGCCCGAAGTCATATTGATGGATTGTTGCGGGATCCAGTTGCAGCATCGAGCCCAAAATTCCCACATCAAACAGATACAGTATGAATGCATTTTTTTCAGTATAGGCCGACAAAGGAAGATTAATTTTCCGGCAAATTTGTACCCGATGAATAAGCCCAGCTTTGATGAGCCACTCCATCGGGCCTTCCAACACATCATAGGTCGAACGCCCTGTCACAACATCTTTGAATAAGAACTTGCGGCTCCCGGTTGTCTCGCGAGCAAGCTGTTGGGGGATGTTTTTGAAAAGCGCAGTAATCCGAATGGCTTTCAATGACCCGGAATGTTTGGCAATGTCATCAAGATAGGAATCTATTAGTTCTCTCTGCAACGAACGAACCGCCTTAAACGCTGCTGCCCGTGTATCGCGCAGATTGCAATAAAGAGCAACCACCTCTGGCATCCCTCCGGTGATCAGGTATTCCTTGAACAATCCAAAAGCTTTGGCATGAATTGGTGCAGAAATATTGGATCTTTCTTCGGCAGCTTTTTCCAATGACCGGCAAAGGGGAATTTCACCAAGTGCTTCAAGAAACTCAAAGAAAGACATTGGCCGAAGCCATTCCCGCTGAACCTTGCCCACTGGAAAATTCTGTTGGGACAGACCCAGACCAAGGAGT
>JAOZJV010000704.1:0-1309 GCA_029935695.1 Candidatus Krumholzibacteriia bacterium
TCATGTCTCCTGTCATTTCAACGTCATGAGTTTGTTGGCCATGATAAATTGAGCGGCTGCGTAAGCTGTAAAAGAGGCCCGGTCCTGATGGAAGGGCCAGGCTATAGGAACCATTTTCATCGGCCACGACAGGGGCAAGGGGAGTTCCAACTGCGGTCACCGTGGCACCAGGTACAATGATGCCATCAGGATCATAAACATACCCACTGACAGTGCCGATTGGAAAAGGCACCAAGACCATGTCGCCACTCACTGTGCCATTATCAGGGATGGTCACGTTTAGGAGAGCATCGTTGTACCCGAAACGAGAGACCTCAAAATCGGTAACCCCAGAAGAAATAGTCAGGCTGAAAAAGCCGTTGGGATCGGTGAATGTGGAATATGATGCTCCTAATTTTTTGACCAGAGCGTTGTCAACAGGTAACCCAGTTGCATTGTCGGTGATGTAACCCTCAACAGTGCCAACTCCATCTATTACGGCCAGCACGGCTTCATAAGCATCAACAAAACCATGACCGTAGTCACCGTCCTCTCCAGGCGCACCCAAATCAATGGCGGTAGCCATCAGGATTTCCTTAACAGTAATCACGTCGACGTTGGGGTTGGCTGCGCGCATCAGGGCCACAACCCCGGCGACATGTGGTCCAGACATGGATGTACCACTGGCAGAAAGATACCCACCGGAGGCCCGGACACTGTAAATATCGGTGCCGGGAGCCATGATCTCTGGCTTCATGGCGAATTCCCCACCACAGCCACTGGGACCACGGCTTGAAAAATAACTAATTTCGTACGGAGGAAAATTCAAAGTGGAACCAATGCTGAAACAGTTGGTCGGGCTGGTTGCGCGGTCGGCGGGAGAGCGCATACTTGTACCACCAGGGCCTTCGTTGCCAGCTGACCAGGTAAGGCAAACACCCGCTGCTTCGCAGTTGTCGATGGCATCCCACCAGCGACTGTCGCAATCGTAGTATCCAGCAAAATCTTCGAACACACCCCAGGAGTTATGAACGACAACGGGCATATCATCCAGAGTCAGGGGGTTATTGTCAGGATCAGCCATGAATTCGAGTGAAGCGATGACGCCGTTGTCGAAGAAAAGATCATTTTCAGGGTAGGTGGAAATATTGGAAGCAATCCATAAAGCACCTGGAGCTACGCCGATAGTATCACCCGGAGCCAATCCTGTAATAGTTCCCATGACGTGGGATCCGTGACCATCAAGATCGGTGGGAGTGCTGTACCCGGTTCCGCCGGCATCCAACCAGCATTCTGCAGCAGGTGCGGAGTGACCACGCCAACGATTGCC
>JAOZJV010000704.1:1319-2157 GCA_029935695.1 Candidatus Krumholzibacteriia bacterium
CTGCAACACCAGTGTCCAAATTACCTACGATCACACCGGATCCATCGACACCCAGTTCATCCCAAACCCGGCGTGCACCCACAGCCACAACGCCAGGTGTGATACCAATCCCGCGAGAATCCTTTTTTTCAATATTTTTTATTTTGACTGGTCTTATCAGTTCGACAACCAAGTCAGCTTCCACGCGCTCAACATCGGAGCGGGCGGCCAGTTGGCGAATGGCCTCAACAGTGCCGGTGACAACAATGGAATTAACTATCCAATGAGAGGTGTAGCCAAGGATGGCCCCACTTGCCTTATTATTTTCCAGATCACTCAGTAATTTGCTTTGACTGGTTTTTGCCTGAATCTGCAAGGTGTTGAGAACTGTCTCGTGGCGTACATTCATAGACGCTTTGCTGTTGTGCAGATCCCAATCCAGAGCCCGGATGTCAGCCTGCTGGTCCATTACCACCAGGACTTTGACAACATCACTTTTTTCCATGGATTTTAGTTGGCTTTCGAGACCAGGAGCTATGAAGCCGGCATGAGCAATGCCTGCCATCAGTATTACAAAAAAATTGAGGGTGATGAATAATGCGATTCTCATGATCGAACTCCTCTTATTGTAAAATGCTTTGCAGGCAACTGTACTTGCTAAGTTTTTGCCTGTGAGTTTTGAAAATTTCCCAAGGGAAACAATTTTATCAGCTCAACCTGAAAATTTGCTGACATTTACTTCAATTCCGGAAAAAGCCAGAGCACCAGCACTGCAAAGCATCAGTGTTATTGTTAGAATCATGACCGATTTTGACATTACAGCTTATGTAACACCCGGACAAACCACCAGCATCGATTA
>JAOZJV010000156.1 GCA_029935695.1 Candidatus Krumholzibacteriia bacterium
TCCCACTCCTGTCCAGTCCGTATTCGTAGCGGATAATGTGGCCGGAATCTTCTTCAACCTCCAGACGCACGTGCAGACTGTCGCTTTCAAAGGCAACCATCTCGTCATTTTTGCTGCCTTGGTGAGATCGACCCAGCGCGAAAAAATTCAGAGCCTCAAACAAATTTGTCTTACCCATACCATTTCGCCCCAGGACAAGATTGACCCGGGGCGAAAATTCAAAAGTTTCTTCCTGCAGATTTCGGAAGCCTGATATTGCTGCCGATACGATACGCATCCGCTGGCGTTATTCGCCGGCCAGACGCAAGGGCATCAACAGACAAAGCAGGCCTGTCTCTTCCCCTTCTTCGGTCACTGGTTTAATCAGGGCCGCGCTCTGGGCGTCTCGCATGGAAAGAACGACTGTGTCGGCTTTGATGTTTTTCAGGATGTCTTGAAGGTAGCTGAAATTGAAACCAATCTCCATGGCATCACCTTCATAAGAGATGGCAATTTCATCTTCGCTCTTGGCGCCATCGGCCCCACGGGCCGACAGCTCCATGCGGCCACTTTCCACACCCACACGAATTTGGCTGGTGATCCGGTCCGCCATAATCGAAACCCGGCGCACAGCCTGGCCGAGATCGCTTTTGTCCACTGTCACATCTTTGTCGTTATCCTTGGGAATCACGGCATTGTAATCAGGGAAAGGACCTTCAAGCAATCGGGCGTGTAAAACGGTATTTGCGGCTCGGAAACTCAGTTGATTTTCACCCAAAAAGACAGTGATGTTGCCAGAATCATCCGAATCATCTTTCAATCCACTCACAACCCGGGGTAAATGACGCAAACCAGCAGTATCAACGATCATGCTTCGGGTTTCATTAAAGGTCCAATTCATGGCGCGATGGCTACGGGCCAGGCGGTGGGCGTCGGTGGCCACCAGAGTCAGGCTGTCGGGAGTAATTTCCCAGTTGATTCCCATCAAAGCAGGCCGGGTTTCGTCACGGGAAACCGAATAACTTGTTTCGTTAATCATTTCAATCAACAAAGCAGCTTCAATGTCCAAACCATTGGTCTCCTCAAGCACCTTGAGAGCGGGATATTCTTCAACATTCATGGTGTTTTGAGTCATTCTGGCAGAACCGCAGCTCAAAGTGATTTTTTCACCTTTTTGGGCGAATTTAACGGTACCTGAACGCAAAGTTCGTACAAAGGACACAAATTTGTCTGCAGGAATGGCAATCCTGCCCTCATCCTTGATTTCCACATTTGATGTGGATGTTGTGATGGAAATGTCGAGGTTAGTGGCTGAAAGTTTCAACTGTCCTTCTGCCACTTCCATCAAAACACAGGTCAGGATGGGTAGAGTTGTTTTAGCAGGCACAACATTGGCCACAACATCGAGAGCTTTCTGCATTTCTTCCTGCTGGATTTCAAACTTCACTTCCGGATCCTCCGGTCAAGAGACAAAATCTTTGCCAGGTGTGTTTGGCTTGGGATGGCCATGATAGGAGATCCTTCCCACGGAAGCAAGGAGTTTGGATATCCCCAGCCCTTCTTCTCTTCTCTGATATTTATAGATAAATACAGTAGTAGATATAGGTGTGTTGATAACGTGGATAAGTTAGTCCTTTTTATCCTAAACACCCCAATATGTCTAAAACCGGGTGTTTTAGTGTGTTGATAAAACGGTTGAAAAATAAAGAGGTTATCAACCCTTATCCCCAATGATTTAAGTTATCCCCATGTGGGTAGTTTATTCAAGACATTGTTCCAGGTTATCCCCATTTCTGTCCGCAGGAAAAATCAGTGGAAAAGAATGAAACAAAGGGTTTTTAGAATAAAAAAACCCGGCCCGCCGTTTTGGAATTCGGGCCGGGCGGGTTTCTTTTGTGACACTATATAATATGAAAGGTATCAGAGTGGTTATTGTTTGTTACGAATTTTATCCATCATGTTACGCACCACACCTCTGAAACGAGGATCATTATCCATATCTGTTTGAATTTTTTGACAGGCATAGGACACAGTGCTGTGATCACGGTTACCAAAAGATCTTCCAATTTGATTGAGAGAGGCGCCTGTCATCTCTCTGGCTAAGTTCATCGCGATTTGCCGGGCCCGGGCCAGGTCCTGGGTGCGTCTTTTGGACTTGAGTTGATCCACCGTCACGTCCATGGTTTCAGCAACCACTTCCATGACATTGGCAATCTTCACAGGTCCGGTTGAAGAACCCTGGAAAAAGGAGGAGAGAACCTCAGAGGCCATTTCCAGGGAAATTTCACGCCCGGTCAAACTCGCGAAAGCCAGAAGACGAATCAGCGCCCCCTCAAGCCGTCGTATGTTATCTGTAATGTTTTCAGCAATATAAGAAACAACCTCATCTGTAATATAGATATGATTAACTTCTATTTTGCGTTTTAAAATGGCAATCCGTGTTTCAAGGTTTGGCGCTTGAATATCGGTGATAAGACCCCATTCAAACCTTGAACGCAACCGCTCTTCAAGAGTGGCTATTTCTTTCGGTGACCGATCAGAAGTTAGAACAATTTGCTTCTTTTGGTCATAGAGAGCGTTAAATGTGTGAAAAAACTCTTCCTGAGTGCTTTCTTTGCCGGCCAGAAAAGCCACATCGTCCACCAAAAGCACGTCCATGCTGCGATATTTAAGCTTAAATTCAGGTGTTCTATTGTCCCTGATGGAACCAATAAGATCATTCATGAAATGTTCCGCTGTCACATAACAGATACGGCGATCTGGCCTTTGGCGGGCAATTTCGTTACCAATGGCCTGCATGAGGTGGGTTTTTCCCAGACCTGTGCCACCGTGAACAAATAATGGGTTAAAGTGACTCCCCGGATTGTTGGCAATAGCCGTTGCTGCAGCAAAAGCCAGATCTGTGCCCGAGCCCACCACAAAATTCTGAAAATTGTAATCTGGATTCAAGTTATTAGCAGTGACGGGCGATGGGGTTGGCAAAACCCGGGCAGTGGGGGTTGCCACAGTAGCAAAACCAGGATTCAAAGGCCGAACAGGTTTTGTTTCAGGGATTGATTCTGGAGATGAAACCGAGGTGGCACTTTCTTCGAGTTTATCAAGAAAGTCTGATTTCTCTGATTTTTCTTCCACTTTAAGAGAAAAAAGGATGTTTTCACCAAAATATACCGATCCAGCCTCATTAAGGGCAGAAAGATGGTGTTCACTGAACCAATCCATGAAAAAATGGTTTGGGCACCCAACCCTGTAGTCACCGTTTTCACTGTTTTCGGGGTAAAGAGGAAGGAACCAGGTGTTGAAAGTCTGCTGGGGGACTTTTTGTCTGACGACGTCTAAAATTTCGGGCCAATATGCGTCAAGCTTTGTCACAGATGGTCTCCAAGGGGGTAAAAGTCCAATGACCCTTAGTTTTTGATCGAGTTATCAACAAAACCAAAAACGCATAAATGATTGGGTTGTAATCAATAAAGAAAAACCAAAGAACAATAGTATTTGGTTATCCACAACAACGGGAAATTGTTGATAACCAAAAACCAGCAAACAATGTGTTTTCTTCAGGTGGGGAGAAGTTAGCATGAGCACAGTTGACCATCAAGCGAATTCTTCTTTGAAATTTCCTGACCTGAGCTAACCCTTTAATTTTCAGAAACTAAAAATTATCAGCACTTGGAAGGAAAAAGACTCCGGGAGAGGTGCCTTTTTTCCAGGACTTAATTCTGGGCAAAAACAACCCCAAATGGGTGTTGGTAACTTTGTATTTTCCTTGACATAAGAGCAGTCTTTCGTTAATTTGTCCCGCTGAAACAAAAACTACCAAGAAGGAGAGTTCCGTGAAACGGACATTTCAACCAAGCAACGTAAAACGCGCACACCGCCACGGATTCCGCAAGCGGATGTCCACCAAGGCTGGTCGTCACGTTCTGCAGCGTCGTCGCGCAAAAGGCCGCAAACGCCTTTGTGCATAAATTGTTAAGTCAAGGATGCTGATTCCGTTTCCCGTCTCGGGGTATTTGAATTGAATTGGCGATCCTTAGCAAAACAAAGTGAATTCCAAAAGGTCTACGGCAGTGGCACCAAAAAAGTTGGTCGCCTGGTCGTAGTTTACCTGTTGTCAGCCAAGGATTTTGGCAGCGCGGTGGTGGCCAGCCGTAAAGTTGGTGGCGCCGTGCAGCGGAACAGAGCCAAGCGTTTGTTGCGTGAAGCACGCAGAAACGGGTCTCTGGGGTCCGAGCTAAAAATCCAAGGCCTACGCGAGAGGTTTTTTCCGGCTAAGATGGGGGAGTCCTTATCCAATGACGGAGAAACAGGCCTGTGGGTTGTCCTGGTCGCTCGGCACCGAATTTTGCGTGCCTCTGCCCTGGAAGTCAGGGACGAACTGGAAACCTTGTTAAAGTAACGGCTCCGGTCGTTGTTCAAATCACCGTTGGGTCGGTTTCTTTGTTGTTTTATTTTTTCCGATCTCCCCGATACGGAACCAGCCTCCTAACAGGTGCCTGATCCCCTCATCCGGCTTTGGCCGGCATTCATAAATGTCCAGGGGCAGGGCGCCAGTGGGTTTTATATGTGGCGTGTGCCATATTTTTTAATTCAGGGGTACCGACGATTGATTTCGCCGGTTTTGCCGTCCACTTGTCGGTTTCATCCCAGTTGTTCCGCTTACGGAGCCGAAGCGTACCAAACGCACGGTTTTTTTAAGGGAACCTGGCTGACGATCCGTCGAGTTGCCCGATGCCACCCATGGCATCCCGGGGGAGTTGACCCTGTGCCTCCCACAACATCTTGTTCTCACACAGGGAATCATTTTTCCCATCATCACTCATCTCATGAAAATGGAGACTCCGCCCATGGATAGGCGCACCGGCTTGGCTTTTGCCCTGATTTTTCTAATTCTTGTTGGATCGCAATATTTAATGCCCAAACTTTTCCCTGCACCCGAACAACCAGAGGGTGCCGATTCAACCGCTGTTTTTACAGGGACCTATACCGAAGAAACCACAGAACCCGTTTTGGTTGTTGAAGAGAGCCTGCCATCGGAATTTTCTGAAATAGAGGTTCCTGCCCAGGGCCCGGAAACACCCGACCAGGCCTTGGCTTTGAAAGTGGGAGCTGTTGAAAAAACGATCACAGTTTCAACACCACTTTACCGTCTTGAAATTTCCAGTCGTGGTGGACGGATTATTAGTTTCGAAACCTTGGAACACGAACACTTTGAGGGTAGTTTTGTTCAGTTGGTTCCTTCGGAAATTCCTGAAAACGGATTGGACGCATTGGTTTTCCGTTCTGGTGAAATTAAACTTGGTGCAGCCAACTTCCGCTTTGTGAATCCGACAAACATCGATCTGCATACGGGTGACAGCCAACAAAATCTTGATCTTATTGTTGAAACTACCGGGGGCCTGGCTGTACAGAAAACGTTTACCTTCTACTCCGATGTCTACGGGGTGGATGTTAACTATTCGTTGATTTCCCAGGACACGGAACTGTCCCGAACGTCTTTGAATTTGTTGGGCAACCCCGAAGACTTCCGTTTCGGTTGGAATCAGGGCATCAAAATGACCGAACGCATTACGCGTATGGAAGTACCGGCCATGCGCTCCCTGTCTTTGGTTGGCGACCAACTTGAAACCAAAAAACTGGGCGGCCTGAAAAAGAACCAGGAAAAGGTTGAAGGTTACTACCGCGGATCCGTTCATTACGCTGCCGTTCAGAATAAATATTTTACAGTTTTCGGAATTGTTCCCCAGGACAGCGGCGTTGTTGAAGGAACAATTCATTTGAGTGGTGACAAAGATCTTATGTCCCAATCCTGGGCTATTGAGGTGCCCGCTGTTCGCGGCACAGGATCTGAAATTGCCACTGCCAGGTTGCACCTTTTCATTGGCCCCGCCGATATAGAACTGGTGCATGTCTATGGACAGGACATTGAAAAAGGCATCGATCTTGGAATGAGAATCATTCGCCCTCTTTCGAGTGTTGTCTTGTCTTTAATGGGTTGGATGCATGGCTTCATTCCGAATTACGGAATTATTATCATTCTGTTTTCAGTCATCACCAAGTTGGCTTTTTATCCCTTGTCAAAAGCCCAGACTACATCCATGAAGCGGATGCAGGAAATCCAGCCCAAAATCAAAGAACTGCAGGAGAAGTACAAAAACGACAAAGACAAACTTAATCAGGCGACCATGAAACTCTATCAGGAGGAAAAAGTAAATCCTGTTGCCGGTTGCCTGCCAATGGTTGTTCAAATGCCCGTTTTCTTTGCCCTGTATCAGGCCTTGAACCACACCATCGCATTGCGCGGACAGCCTTTTGTGCTGTGGATCACAGACTTGTCGCAACCGGACTCTTTATTCCCGTTGCCTTTTGAATTGCCCATGCTTGGCGGCGATTTCAATGTCTTGCCGATCCTCATGTCCGTTGCCATGTACTTTCAGACCAAACTGACTCCGAGCACTGGTGGTGGCCAAATGGCCATGATGAACACCATGCTGCCCTTGGTTATGGTCTTCATTTTCTACAATATGCCGTCCGGACTGGTCCTTTACTGGCTCGTAAACACCATTATGCAGGTGTACCAATCTTGGAGAATCCACACCAAGGCGGCGACTGATCAAGGAGTGCAAGCAACATGAGTGATAAAATTGAAGCCCAGGGTAAAACCGTAGACGATGCAGTGAACGAAGCCCTGCTGCGTTTAGGTGCCCGGCGTGATGAAGTTGATGTGACGGTTCTGGATAAACCCAAGAGCGGATTTCTTGGTCTTCTGGGAGGCCGCCCGGCGAAAGTTGAAGTGACCAGAAAAAGAAGCAGCCGCCGTGATCAGCGCCGTAACCAAAATAACCAGCCTGCCCATGAGTTTGGAGACAACTCGCGCTCAGGTCGCAACCGCAAAGGCAGCCGAAACAAAAAAGGTGGCGGCAACGCTCCTAAAAAAGAGGCCCCCCGTGCAGCCAGTGTTGCTGAAGGAACCTCTTCTGCCAAATCAAACAACCAGGGCGGCGATGAACGACAGGGGCGGCGTGACAATGAACGCTCTGGGCGAAACCGGCGTCCCCGGCAACAAAAAAGTGGTGGGCAGGAAAATCCCCGCAAACCAAACCAGTCCAACGCAAACCAACAGGAAACTGGTGGTAACCAGGACAACGCACGTCAAAATCAGGAACAACGCCAGGAACGACAGCCACGGAATCGCCGCCCGCGCAACAGTCGGCAGGACCGCCCGCAGCGTCAGGCCCAACAACCCGAGAACACAGCAGCCCAGAGCGCGCCCGTGCAAAACGAACAGGCTTCCCGGGAAGAACAAACCCCTCGGGGCGGTGGTCGGCAAAATCGCGATAACCGCAATTCTCGTCCGCAAAGGAATGAACGGAGTGAACCTCGGGCCCCTCGAGTTCAGAATACCACACCTGATGAAATCATCGTCACAGGGATCAGTGCCGGAAAATACGCCAAACCCTTGCGCGAGATTCCTTCTGAAGAACTGAACAACCACCTTGAGGAAATTACCACCGGCTTGCTCGTCCGCGCGGGTTTTCCTTCCCGTTGTGAAGTCAAAGACAGCGAGTATCAGCAGGTGCGCGTGACTACTGATGACGAAAGTGCTGGTATGCTTATCGGCCGCCACGGAGCCACCATCGATTCAGTGGAGCACCTGGTTGAACGTATGATCAGCATGGCCGCTGGGGATCGGGTGAAAATGAACCTGGACATCAACAATTATCGCCTCCGTCGTCACGAAACATTGCTCCA
>JAOZJV010000157.1 GCA_029935695.1 Candidatus Krumholzibacteriia bacterium
TCTTTTGGCGCCTATTATCTGGTGGAAACACTGCTGCTTCCTTTCATCATCATTCGACTGATCGGACAGGACAAACAGAACGGCACCCTGAAATTATTACTGCAATTACCGCTGTCGACCTTTGGGTTGAATGCCATCAAATTGGCCGCCATGGCGGTCGTCTGGATACTCATTCTTCTGCCCGGCATTCTTGTTCTGGTTTTCTGGCAAAGTCTTGGCGGACACATTTATTGGCCTGAGATACTCACTCTGCTACTGGGGCACACTCTTTACTCCCTGGCCATTGTCTGCATCGCCATGTTCGCCACCGCGATCTCCAGCTCTTTGCCAACAGCATCGATGATTTGTCTCGCTGCCACTCTCGGATCCTGGGTCCTGGCTTTTGCCGCCGGAGCTGGCGGATGGCTGAGCCTGATGAACAGCTTTTCCCTGACAACTCTGCTGCGTCAGTTTGAAAGCGGGCTGCTGTCCTCGGTGGCCATCACCTCTTTCCTGGTGTGGTCGCTGTCGTGTTTTATTGCAGCCTCTGTGTGGTTGCATCCGGGACGAAAACTGCGTTCGAAAATGAAGATGCTGTTGTTGTCCATGGCCACCATCTCGGCAGTGGCTTGGGGTTTGGTGCAGATGCCGCGATATGCGGATGTAACCGAGAATCACAAGCACTCTTTCAACCCCGCGCACACCCACGCCCTGCAGCAGATGAACCAGCCATTGAAGATCACGGTGCACCTCTCTTCCGAGGATAGTCGCCGGTTCGACCTGGAAAAAAAGGTCCTTTCGAAGTTGCGACGCATTGTGCCGAACCTGGAGCTGGTATTCCCTGAAAATCAGGCGGCCGGGCTGTTTGGTTCATCAGAAAGCAACAACTATGGCTTGATCGAATACGAATATGCCGGTAAACGTGACCAGAGCTATTCCAACAGCGCCCATGAAATACTGCCGTTGCTGCACACTCTGGCGGGCCAGGCGGTTGAAGCGGAACTGAAACAGAGCTATTCTGGTTATCCACTGATCGCGGATGCTTCCGGTAGCAAGTGGGTGTTCTATCTCTTGTTGCCTTTGATTTTCCTGCTGGGCGCCATAGGAGCACGTAAACCCAGTTTATCAATTTAACATGATGAGGAGACTGCGGAATGATGAGTAAAAGTGGCAAGTTAATACTGACGGTTTGTATTGTCCTGGCTGTCTCGGCAGCCGGTACCCCCAAAATTGATCCACTGGTTGATGATTTCTCAATGGAAACCGTTGGTGCCATGCCCGTTTCTTTTGTCCCAGCGGTGGGCAACTGGAGCATAAATGTTGATGGGGACAACAAGGTTCTGGTTGTAGATGGCACCGAGTGGAGCCAGGGTCAGGCATCTGCGGGATTGGCTGACAAAGCCAAGGCTCTGTATGGTGAGCGATACGCTGAGTTCCTCGATAATGTAAAAGCGTATGCCTACTATCCCTTTGCCGTATCCCAGCAGGTGGAAAATTTCACTGAAGGTGATATCACCGTTCGTTTCAAGGGAATATCCGGGAGAATTGACCAGGGTGCCGGAATTCTTTTCGACCTCAAACCCAACGGCGATTACTACGCCTTGCGCGCCAATCCTCTTGAAGACAATCTGGTTCTGTGGCGATTCAAGCACGGCAAAAGAAGCTCTGTCAGCTGGGTGCGTGATGTCGTCACACCCACCAGGCAGTGGCATGATCTGCGGGTGAAAATTGAGGGAAATCTGGTCAAAGGTTATGTCAACGGGAAACAATATCTGGCGTTCAGATTGCCCGAACCGGTTTCCGGCAAAGTTGGCCTTTGGACCAAGGCCGACAGTCATGTCTACTTTGATGATTATACGGTGATCAAGAGTGAATAGTATTGCTCAGGGGCTGACTGAAACCGAATCAGCCAGCCCCATGCTGGTCTCATTTCAGAAGCACCATTTTCTGCAATCGCCAATTCTCCTGGCTGGATAAACGGGCAAAATAAACACCACTGGATTGCACCTGTCCCTGATCATTCCTTCCATCCCAAACCACTGCATGATTCTCACCGGAAGCTTGCCATCCGGAAACCAGAGTACGAACCTTTGTCCCCCGTGCAGAAAAAACAGTCAGCTCCACATACCCGTCATTCTCCACACTGTAACTGATGGTGGTGCTGGGATTGAACGGATTGGGATGGTTGGGCATCAGAGTCAGCCCGGCACCAACAACAGGCATGGCCGGAGTTGTGGCTCCTCCAATGTCGAAAATATAGGCAGAACCGGATGAAGAACCATTGTCGTCATCCCCAACGGCCCCCACGGCAATCACACCATTGTTGATGGCAACAGAAGTACCAAACAAATCTGACAGGGCGCCATCGCTGGGAGCCAGCATATCCAGCTGACCCGCGGTGGTGGCATCGAAAAGATAGGCGGAACCAGAGTCTGATCCATTGCCATCATTGAATTTGGCACCAACGATGATGACACCGCCATCGATGTCCACAGCATGCCCGAATTCTTCATTTGAATAAACATCGCCAGGCAGAATTTTGGCTATCTGGGCTCCGGTGGTGGCATCGAATAAATACGCGGAACCGCAGTTTGAGCCCTGATCATCGTCGTGGTAAGCACCCACTACAATCACGCCACCATCAATGGCCACTGAGTGGCCAAAATTATCCCCCGTATGGCCATCATCCGGTAAAATTTTAGTGATTTGAGCGCCGGTTGTGGCGTTGAACAAATACGCGGAACCTGACTTGCTGCCGTTGTCGTCATCCCATGGTGAGCCCACAACGACAATATTATTGCTTATACCCACGCTGGTACCGAAGAAGTCTTCCATTGCACCATCAGCCGGAAGCAATTTGGCGATCTGGGCACCACTGACTGCATTGAAGAGATAGGCGGCTCCAGACCAACTGTCATTGGCACCCTCATTCATGAGTGCGCCCACTGCAATGATGCCGTTGTCAATGGCCACTGAAACACCAAAGCGGTCATTGTCGTCAATGTCATTGCCATTGAGTTTGGAGAGATATTGTCCTGTGGCAGCCTGGAACAAATACACCGAACCAGAGTCTGTTCCAAAATCATCGTCAAAAACAGAACCGACAACCAGGATACCGTCGCCAATAGCCAGGTCATAACCGAACTGGTCCAGTTCCTGTCCGTCAGAGGGCAGCACTTTGGTAATCGGAGCTCCGGTGGTGGAGTTGAAGAGATACACCGATCCGGATGCGTAGCCATTGTCCCCGCCAAAGGAAGCAGCCACTGCGACGACACCGCTGCCAACGGCTGTGGAAGAGCCGAACAGTTCATTCAACAGACCATCATCCGGAATAATTTTGATGTCTTCATTGATTGTTTCAGCACCAGCGGGAGCCGTTGCAAGGGATACAAAGGCCATGATCATCAAGACCAACACTGTGGTTACGGTTTTCATTGGTGGGAATACCTGCATTATCATATGCTCCTGAGGATGAGTTCATTGGTGTTGTAACGCATGATTATGCGGCTTTATTGTCTCTCAGAGAATGAAAACCACACCGAAAGGGTGTGGTTTTCAAATTGCATCGCTATTATAGCACAAATTCCCTAATATCTAATATTAAAAGAAGATATTATCCGTTTTATTTCCGATGTTTCACTTTTGGAATTTTAAGATTCGGGCTTTGAGTTCTTAACCAAATGCCCGGCACTCAAGTCCACAAAACTTGAATACCGGGCTGTTTTCCCAAGAGCGACAAACTTATTTCAGCAGCATCATCCGCCGACTCATAACCTTCTCATCCGTCTCAAGCCGGTAGAAATAAACCCCTGTGGCCACCGGCTGACCACCGGCAGCAGTGCCATCCCACAAAACGCTCTGATCGCCTGCGGGCAAGTCTTCCTGAAGCAGGGTCTTGACCAAACGCCCACTCACATCAAAGACCTGCAGCATGGCCGGGCCCGCCTTTGCGAGCGAGAAGCTGATGCGGGTTCTGGGGTTGAACGGGTTGGGATGATTCTGCCCCAACTCGGTGACCACCTGCAGCGGAAGCAGACTGTCATCAACACCGGTCAATCCGCTGAAAGCGACAATGACCAGGTCATCAATGCCGGCTTCAACCAGCGATCCGCCGTTCTCATCGGAAGCCACAAATTTCAGTTGCACCTGCCCCACTTCGGTAAAGTGATCCAAAATATTCACCGTGTGGCTGACCCAGGCGTTGGTGGACTGAGTTGTGTGTTCCAGAACCACCCAGCTGCCCCCGCCGTCATTGGAAAGGCTGACATCCCAGTAATCTTCATTGGGGCTGTAACCCATGTTATTGGAATACCATTTCCAGTAGCGAAGAGTGACTTCGCTGTAGGACGACAGGTCGTAAACGGGGGAAAAGAGGGTGGTTGCACCACCGTCAATATCGTTGAAGCCATCACCCTCACCAATGGTCTGCTGACCGGTGATCCAGCAGTTGATGCCGTCGGTGGTGTGATCGTCCTCAGGTTGAGCGCTGGTGGCGTTGGGGTCGACCAGCTCCCAGAGGCCGGAAGTGGCGTTATCACCTGCAGCGCCGGCTACCCAGTCTCCGGCCACTTCAACATCGTCGATGCTGGTGGCGACCAGGAAATTGAAGAGAGATTCCGGCGCCAGAGCAGGCACTGATCCAGTGTTGCCGGCGCCATCACTGGCGGACAGGAAATAGTCTACCGAACCGGAGGCCTGGGCAGGAATTTCCGCGCTGAAGAAGTCATTCGCTCCGGAAGTCATGATCTCTTGGTTCCACCCGCCACCATTGACACGCCAGTTCAACAGAACTGTTGAGGCCACAAGCTCAGCTTCGGTGGACCAGATCTCCGCCACCACTTCGTAACCGTTGGTGCTGTCGGTGGTATCGTTGAGCGGAGTGTGCGAGAAAAGAACTCCCACCAGGATTTCGGGGCAATCAAAGTTATGATTGCCGGCGGCTTCGCAATAAAAAGCGTGGTTCGGCGTGCCGTTGTCCAGGTTGCCATCATCATCGTCGGCAAAGAAAGTTGCAAAGACCTGATCCGGCTGGGATGTAGGCTGCAGCAAAGTGCGACCGTAGTGCCAGTTGGCGGCCGTGATCAACGTGCCTTCTTCCTCGCCGTACATGGCCTGCATCAGAATCATGGCATCCCAGTTGAAACCCAGAATCACCTGACCGGCATAGTGAATCTCCTGACCCACCACATCGTCGGGATAAACCAGATTGTTTTCAGCACTACGGATCCCCGACACACAGTTATCAACGAAAAATCCTCTTCCCAGGGCTGGATCCTGGGTCATCAAACAAGCCAGAATATCACCGTTGCCTTCGCCCAGGCCCTCGTTGCCCTGCCAGCCCACAATGAAATCCTGGACACCATGGCCGAACTCGTGCTGCACCACTCCCTGAATCTCCCCTGTGTTTTCATAAGATTCACCGGCGGAGCAGAAATTGATGGTTCCATCCCACCAGGCATTGCCGGGGCAGTATCCATCATTACGGCTCACATAAGCGGAAATCCGTTGCTGGGTATAACCAAAACCTGGGGCAAAAGTCTCAAAGAAATCATGAATGTCGTTGATGGCGTCGAAGGTATCGCGCTCATCCTGCTGGGAGTTGAATGGATTCATCTGGAGGTCGAGGGGCTGGCCTTCCTGGGCCACGCCGCTGTATTGAGCTTCAGGTCCGCTGTAGTTGTTCATGTCGATGTAGGGTCCATAAAGATCAGCAGTGATATTGATCTCGCCGGTGGATCCTTCGAAATTCCAGCTGCCGTCGGCATCGGTGATGGTCTGGCCAATGCCGCTGGCCGTCACGCGCAAATAAGGCATGGTCTGGGTTGTCACACCGTTGCAGTGCGTGCCGGCCTGGACCTGGGATTCGGCAGATCCCTGGTGGTCAAAGTGGATATCGTTGTAACGCCAAACGATCTCACCGGTGTGGGCGTCCACATGAGTGACCCAGATACCAAGAGGCTGACTGGTCCGCACGCGCACCCGATAAACCAGGTGGTGCTCAACTTCGGTGGGAGAGACAGGCACGGGTAAAACCAGCAGGTCCGTTTCCCCATCCAGGAAATCTCTGCTCGCATCGAAGGGGAGACTGTTGCGGGCCACCATTTCGGCCATGGCACGGTCCAGCCCGGGGCGAGGATCAACTTTGATCTCACTGTAGAAATCACTGCCCGCCAGCATCAACCGGCCTTCGTCGGAGAAGGCTACAACAGCCTTGCCTTCCCACACGTCAAGACCATGATAAGTCTGCTGGAAATGCACAACCCATTTACCGGTGGCGTGAGGAACAGCTTTGACCCTGAGTTCATCAGGATTGGCCTGGAATAGATTGGGATTTTCGACCAGAACTCTCTGAGCTGCCGTGACAACCTGGTCTGCTGATCGCAGGGAAGAAACCAGAGACTCGCTGCCACCATAAACGTAGTGAGGTGTTCCTGTGAATTGGTTGTGTGAAAAGACCTGCCAATTTCCTCCGTAGTTCTCTCTGAGAGAAGCGATCGACTGACTGGCCTGCCTTGAAAAGGCGATTTTTGCCTGGGACAGGGGCATGAATTGGGGCAATGCAATTTCGTAGGTTTCATTTTGAGCCACGGGTTGAATGGCAAAGACCGGCAAGCTGCTGAACAAGACCAGCAAGACCAGCAGGAAAGCCGTCGAAGGAAGGAACAAACGTGCTCGGTTCATGAAAAAAACTCCCTGAAGTGATGATGACAGATTTAGCCCCCAAACCACGAACCCCGATTGTAGCAGGTTTTGAAAGCAAAACGAAGCTTGATGGTGTGATTTTTTGCAATGGAGTCCGTTTTTCGTGAAATCAGAGAACTTTTAGTTATATTTTTATCCAGCATCACACACCCCTACAAGACAGGCGCCTCATTGCAAACCCCAACACCTTACTTCGGCGAAATGATGGCCATCTCAGCGGCCATCATTTTCTCCTGGACCAGTGTCCTGTTCACCACCGCCGGCAAACGCCTGGGCGTCACTCTGGTCAACCTGCTGCGACTGCCCGGGGCGGCTCTCTGCCTGGCTCTGACCCACCTGAGTTTGACGGGCCACCTCTGGCCCCAAAACCTCGCCCCTGTTGATCAATTCTGGATTGGACTCAGCGGTGTGGTTGGTCTGGCCATCGGAGACTCCGCTCTCTTCCGCGCCTTTATAACCATTGGCCCGCGGCGCTCAATGACCATGATGGCCCTGGCCCCCGTGTTCACGGTGATCATCGCCTGGAGCGCGCTCGGAGAACACCTGGGCCCCTGGGCGTTGCTGGGAATTTTGACGGTGATTGCCGGAGTGATGATCGCCACCCTGGGCCGTGAAAGTGGCAGCGGAGAATTCGGATCCATTTCCCGCAGGGTTTTGCGCACGGGCTTGTTGTTGGCTCTGGTTGCCTCGATCGGGCAGGGCCTGGGCAGTGTTTTTGCAAAAATGGGCATGAGCGGCGGAACCAGTGAAGGTGTTGATCCTCTGGGAGCCACCTTGATCCGGGTGTGCTGGGCTTCCCTGGCTTATTGGCTCGTGGTTTTGCCCAAACAGAATATTCCGGGGCTGGTGAAAAAATGGAAGGACCGTCGGGGTAGCGCCGCCCTGGCGGGAGCCATCCTCATGGGACCCTTCATTTCGGTGTGGATCTCGTTGATCGCCATCAAAAATACTGAAGCCGGCATCGCCGAGGTTCTGCTGGGCATGGTGCCCATCTTTGTGGGGGCCGCGGCATGCCGTATTTGCTCCCCCCAA
>JAOZJV010000158.1:0-342 GCA_029935695.1 Candidatus Krumholzibacteriia bacterium
ACCAAGCGAGAACTGCCCCTGGCCGATTTGTTGCTTATGAGCTCGGGTCTGGCCCTGTTCATGGCTTCGACCATGATCCGCAACAACTCCGTCATCATCGGCGCTTTGATTCTGTATCTGGTCCTGATTCTGTGGCGCACCTTTCAGGGACGCAATTTTGTGTTGCTGGGCAGTGGGTTGTTCTTTATCGGCCTGACGGTGCATCTGATGATGATGATTCGCGCCGGCGCGGTGCCCGAACCTTTCATCAACCAGACCGACCCCGAGAACTTTGATACACTGATGTCCGTACTGCGTCGTGAGCAGTATCCGAAACTGCAGGATGGCGTGCGCAAAGCCTCC
>JAOZJV010000158.1:352-7659 GCA_029935695.1 Candidatus Krumholzibacteriia bacterium
TCCATGGGCTTCCAGTACGGGTATTATTACAACTACCTGCTGAACCAATTCTACTTCCTGGGACAAAACGGCAGCAAGCTTGCGGTCGCCTCGACTTTGCTGGGACCCTTCCTGCTGGCTGCAGTGGGCCTGGTCCAGGGATTCCGCCGGTTGATGCCCCTGATTCTGGTGCCCGTGATCAACTATCTGGTCAACGGCGAAATGCTCACTCTGGTGCTGAATTTTTCAGACCACGAAGTGCGTGAGCGTGATTATTTCTACTTCGCGGCTTTCCTTTTCTTTGCCATTTTTATTGGTTTGGGAGCGGCCAGCCTGATGCGCTTTGCCGTGGGAACCGAAGGCAAAAGTGCTGCTGCCATCCACAAGCTGGGGGGCGACTGGCGCAAGGGTTTGAAGCAGGTTCCTTTTACTCCCATGGCTAAAATCACTGGCGCAGTGCTCATCCTCATTGCCCTGCTGCAGGCCAATCCCGTCGAGCGGAAGTTCTTCGAACACGACCGCAGCGAGAACCGGATCTCCTACGAGTACGCATGGAATATTCTGGCTGGGCTGGATCAGAACGCCATCATTTTCACCAATGGTGATAATGATACTTTTCCCATCTGGTACCTGCAGGCAGTGGAACATTTCCGCACCGATGTGACGGTGGTGAATCTCTCTCTGGTGAATCTGCCCTGGTATGTCAAGCAGCTGAAAAATGCAGATCCACCTCTGGATATCGCACGCACGGATCTGGAAATTGATAACCTGAAACACCGGCGTTATGTGGATCCGGAATCGGGTCAGGAAACCATTCTGATGATCAAGGATTTTGTGGTGCATGATATCATCACCACCAACTACAAAAAGGCCCAGCGGCCGGTCTTTTTTGCAGTGACTATTCCGAGCGAAAACATGATCCGGTATTTCACTAATCTTCAAATGGAGGGCATGGCCTACCGCCTGATGGATACGGCATCGGGAACCAACGAGCCGGTGACCAATCCGGAAAAGGTTCTGGAAAACATGCTGGGTGTTTACCGTATGGACGCATTGATGGATGGCGACAGTCAGCAGCGTCACGAAACCTACAATGCCTACCGGGGTCTGGCTTCCGATGCAGGCACTGTTGTTCTGGGGCAGGATGGCCAACCACTGATAATGACCGAGTTGGATGCTCTCAAAAATCAGCTGGGCACATCGCGCACTGATTCTTACCGGGGCGCCAACGCCGATCATCTGTTCGGGAATTATCCTGCGGCCCTGAACCGGGCCGGCTGGGAGTTCTTCACCCGGGCCCGCACCATTGCCGAAAGCGATTCCCTGGAATACGCCCGTAATATTGCCGGCGCCCTGATCGCGTTCGAAGCCTGTCTGAAAATTGACCCGTGGAATGAGCAGACTCTCGATTTGTATCCCATCCTGCTGGTGCAGGCTTACCGGGACCAGGACGCCAAGGATCTGTTGGCGAACCTGAGCCGGCATGTGCCAAGGGAAGTGGAGGAGAGGGTGCTGAACAATACCTTGAGCGGGTTGGTGCGAGGCGGTGTGAGTTCACTGGCCATGGAGCTGCTGGTGGAACGCATTGCTGACGATCCCGACCGGCTTTACTACTACCAGCTTCAACTCAGTTTGTACCAGAGCATGGGGCGCAGTCGGGAAGCCGCCCAGGTGGCCGATGCCTGGCAGCACCGATCCGGCCAGCGGGACGAGGCCATGGATCAGTGGCTGGAGGAATTCCGCCGTGAGAACATGGAGCAGGAACAGGAACATATTCAAGAAATTATTGGAGGACAGGATGAACAGTAAAGAGCTGCAGGAAATTATTTCCTCATTGCCTGCCCGGGTGACAGATGTGCTGAAGCCGGGAGCTGAAGTGGTGGTCACCGGTTGCGCCGGATTCATCGGCAGCACCGTCACCGAAGCCTTGCTGGAACTGGGATGCCGGGTCACTGGCGTCGATTGCCTGACCGATTATTACGACGTGAACCTCAAGCATGAAAATCTGTCCGGATTCATTAGCAATGAGGGTTTTGTTTTCCTGGAAAAGGAACTGCTGGATCTTGACCCGGTGGTTCTGCTCAAGGGCAAGGTGGCCTGTTTTCATCTGGCTGCCCAGGCCGGTGTGCGCGCCAGTTGGGGTGAATATTTCAGCGAATACCTCAGCCGCAATGTCATGGCCACCCAAAGCCTGCTGGAAGCCTGCAAACACGATGATGTGAAAAACTCCCTGGTGCGTTTTGTGTATTCCAGCAGCAGCTCAGTGTATGGCGATCAGAGTGAGTTACCCGTCACTGAAAAAGCATTGCCCCAGCCTCGGTCTCCCTATGGGGTGACCAAGATGGCGGCCGAGCATCTCTGCGTGCTGTACGCCATGAACTTCGGCGTTCCCACCAGCAGTCTGCGCTATTTCACGGTCTTTGGCCCTCGCCAGCGCCCGGACATGGCCTTCCGGATTTACATTGAAAAGGCCCTCGACGGCGAAACCTTCAGTGTGTATGGCGATGGTTCACAAACTCGCGATTTCACCTATGTAGGCGACGCGGTGCGGTCCAACCTTCTGGCTGTTTCGTGTGACGAGAAATGGGAAGTCTTCAACACCGGTGGCGGCAGCCGCATGGTGTTCAGCGAAACCCTGGAAATGCTGACCGGTTTGCTCAAGGAGCGGAAACCTGAATTGAATCCCACCGTGGAGTATCACCCCATGGCCAAGGGCGATGTGATGGATACTTTCGCCGACCGAACCCATGTGGAAAAAACCATCGGCTACAAACCCAGCATCACTTTTGCCGAGGCCCTGGCCCGGGAAGTGGACTGGGTTATTGCCAGGAGGGGCAGTGGTGCCTGAGTTGAACCAGTCTCAATCCAAAGGGGACATTCTGCGCACCCAGATTGCGGTGGTGGTGCCGGCCTTCAATGAGGCCGAAAGCCTGCCCGAACTGGTGGAGCGTATCGATGCAGCCATCACCAAAATGGGGCGCACCTGGGAAGTGTGGATCATTGACGATGGCAGCGATGACGGGACCTTTGAAGTGGTGCAGGATCTGGCCAAAGTTCGCCCCCAGGTTCATGGTATCAAGTTCGGGCGCAACTTCGGCAAGGCGGCTGCTCTGGCCGTTGGTTTCAAATCTGCCAGTGCGGATATCATCATCACCATGGACGCCGACCTGCAGGATGACCCGGCTGAAATTCCCGACCTGGTGGCGCAAATTGAGAGCGGCTGGGATCTGGTCTCGGGCTGGAAACAGGACCGCAAAGACAGCTTCATCAAAAACAATACCAGCAAGGTTTTTAACTGGTTCACCAGCCGGATGTGCGGCCTGAATCTTCACGATTTCAACTGTGGACTCAAGGCTTATCGCCGCCCGGTGACCGAGAGTGTCAAGCTGTACGGTGACATGCACCGTTACGTGCCGGCATTGGCCCACCTTGACGGGTACCGGGTGACGGAAATGCCCGTGAAACATTTCGCCCGCAAATACGGCACCACCAAATACGGCATCGCCCGTTTTCTGAATGGTTTTCTGGATCTGCTGACGGTGTATTTTCTTCACGCACGGCAAACCTCGCCCTTGCATTTTTTCGGTCGCATCGGAGCGGTCTTTTTCACTGCCGGCGGACTCATCAGTCTGTATCATCTGACCTGGTGGCTCATGGGCACGCCCATGCGTCTGCGACCGAGCATGCTGTTGGGACTGGTCTTCATTATCGTCGCTTTCCAGTCTGTCAGTCTGGGATTGATCGCCGAGCTGGTCGTGGCCGGACGCAACCCTGAACGGGCGTACCGCGTGGCTGATCGTGTCTAATTCCTCCGGTGAAATCAAAGAGGGTCAACGCCCCCAGAAGATGGCAGTGGTGGTGGTCAATTGGAATGGTCTGAATGATCTTCCCGACTGTCTGCGCTCCCTCAATGATGCCCAGTTTCTGGACCTGCGGGTGATCATGGTGGATAACGGTTCGGTGGATGATTCAGTGGCCTGGACCCGGGAGCATCACCCGGAAGTTGAAATTATTGAGACCGGCGAAAATCTGCGCTGGGCCGGCGGCAACAATGTTGCATTGCGGCTTTTGCGGGATGAAGAATACTCCGGGCACATCCTGCTGCTGAACAATGATACCATCGTACCCGAAGGCAGCTTGCGCCGCATGGCTGACGCCTTTGAAGATACCCCCGACGCCTGGGCTGTCACTCCGCGCATCTGCTACGCCAACAATCCGGCCCTCATCTGGTATGATGGTGGCATTGTGGGCAAATACACTGGCTGGGTGCGCCACGCCGGGTTGCGCAAAATGGCCGGCAAACTGGATTACAATCGTCGCTTCATCGACTACGGCACCGGCTGTGCCATGATGATTCGCAGTGAGGTTTTGCGCACCGTCGGTTTGCTGGATGACGGTTACTATTTTTATGGGGAAGATGCCGATTACAGCCTGCGCCTGATTGAAGCCGGTGGGCGGATTCTGCATGTGCCGCGTGCTGTGGTATTGCATAAAGTCAGTGCCACCCTGGGGGCAGGCAGTCCCCGTAAAAGTTACCTGCGCAGCCGCAGTCATTTGCGTTTGCTGGGCAAACACTGGCGGCGCTCTTCCTGGCCTTTGTTGTTCATCACTCAAATCGGTTTTCTGGGTGGGCACTCCTGCTGGCATTTGTGGCACGGCAGAATGAGCTCGGCCCTGGCCACTTGGCAGGGTGCCCTGGATGAATTGCGTGACGTAGATTATTAGATTCATGGTCCGGATGAACAGTCCGGCCTCACACGGGAGAAACTTCGTTGGCAAAGAAGCAAGGCCGGAAGAAGGAAGACCACAAGGACATCGCCCTGCCCAGTTTCAGTCTTCCTGTCTGGGGACAATGGCTGGCTCTGGCCGGGATATTGATACTGGTCTTGGGTTTTGTCTATCAGGGTGCCCTGACCCAGGGAAAGGTTTTCCTGAGTGCTGATGCCGGCAACGCCGAAGCTTTCACCAAGGTGGGAGATGCTGGTTTGGCCCAGGGTGATTATCCTCTGTGGAACCCCTACATTTTTGCAGGGATGCCTTCGTTTGGATCACTTTCCTATCTCAAATATCTTTACCCGCCAGCTTCTTTTTTCAACACCCTGCAGGGATGGGGGATGCCGCCTCTGACCTGGATGTTTGGCCACCTTCTGTTCGGTGGTCTGGGCATGGCCTGGTTGCTGTCGCGATGGAAATTGCCTTTTGCTGCGCTGGTGTTGGGCGCTGTAATTTGGCTGCTCTTTCCCAAGGTTGTTGCCTGGGGCGTGCATGGTCATGGATCCAAACTTGGCGCGGCCATGTACATGCCATGGATTGTGGCTTCGGTGTGGCGTGTGCTCGATGGCCATGGTTGGCGGGCCGTGGGCCTGACGTCCCTGTTCCTGGGGATGCAGCTTTTACGCGGCCATGTGCAGATCACCTATTACACTCTGGCCCTGGTGGCCTGGCTTGCCCTGTGGAATGCTGTTTGGCCTTTTGAAGAGGCTGGACGCAGCCTGGCTGCCATGGTGCGCTGGAAGAGAGTTCTTCAGGTTGGCAGTGGGCTGCTGGTGGGATTCCTCATCGGCGCTGTTCTGCTGGTTCCGGTGCATGACTACGCCGGGCTCAGTATTCGAGGCCAGGACACCGCCGGCGGTGGTGGTGTGGGCATCGAATACGCCACGGGCTGGAGTTTGGCCCCTTCGGAATACGGCACCACGGTGCTGCCTCTGGCTGCGGGCTTCGGCAAGGCCACTTATCTCGGGCGCATGCCTTTCAATGATTATCCCAACTATTTCGGGTTCTTGATTCTGGCCCTGGTTCTGGGGGCCTGGACTGTGCGCTACCGCAGCATGATGAGCGCCTTGCTGGCCATGGCTCTGCTGGCGATTTTTGTTTCTTTTGGGAATTTTGGTTTTGGTTTTTACGAATGGCTGTATGGCTGGTTGCCCTATTTTAATAAATTCCGGGTGCCTTCGATGATCCTCATCCTGCCGGCTTTTGCCGCAGCCATTTTGGCCCCCCTCGGTGCCACTCGTTTGGCCGAAGGTCAATTGAAAGGCAAGCTGCAGCTTATTTTTCCAGCCATTCTCGCTGGTCTGGGATTCTTCCTGCTGATGGGCTCGGTGACGGGTATGGCCGAAGGCTTTTTCAAGGCGGACCTCAAAGCTCTGGCTCTTTCAGGCGGAAAAAACGCTCCCGATGTATTGTTGGGCGAAGCCTGGCATCTTCACCAATCCAGTCTGATGCTCATTGGTTTGGTTCTGATCACCGCAGCAGCTGCTATTTGGGGACGCAACCGCTCCAAAATTCTGGGGGCCAGCCGGTTGCTTTGGGTGCTGGTTGTGCTGGTGGCGGTGGATCTTGGGGCCGTGGACAAATTGATCGTTCGGCCGGAAAAAGGTTTGCAGGTTGTGGTGCAGGATCCTCAGGGCCGGGGCAGGCTCGCCGTGGCTGGAAAACTTCTGCGGCCCTTCAAGCAGGCCAAAGATGTCAGTGGTCCGGCGGCATCCACCCTCAAAACTCTGGTGGGCCATGACCGGGTGTTTCCTCTGGGCAACCATGGGGCACAGAATTCCTGGATGAGCGACGGTGTGCGCAGTCTTGGTGGGTACCATCCGGCCAAACTGGCCAGCTATGAGCAAATCAGAAAAAGGCTCTACAGCCAGCAGCCGGCGGGTCGTTTGGCCTCGTGGCTGGGCGGTCGCATTGTCGCCTATGATGAGAAATTTTCCGATCCCCAGCTGCAGGCTCTGGGCTCACTGGGAATCCGCCTGGATCCTGCTTCAGCGGTAGGCTCGCGCCCCGTTTTCTATGAAAATTTGAGTGCCGTGCCTCGGGCCCGCCTGCTCACCCAGTGGGAACTTGTGTCCACGTTGCCGGAAAAGGACGCCCTGGAGCCATTTCTGGACGGTGTTCAGGCCGGCCAGATCGATGTTTTTGAAACGGTTTTCCTTCATGAAGCACCATCTGTTTTGCCCCTCAGCAGCGATCAGCCCCTGCCTGAGCCGGTTTATATCAAAGATGGCTTCAACGAAATCATTTTGGAAGTCAACAGCCCTGTTCCGGCCCTTCTCTTGCTTTCTGATATGATGGTCCCTGGCTGGACGGCAAAAATTGATGGCCAAACCACCCCGGTGCTGAACGCTGATCTTGTCTTGCGCGCGGTGGCCGTCGAGGCGGGAAAACACACTGTGCATTTCCAGTACAGCGATCCTGGAGTCAAGCGGGGATTGACTCTTTCCATCGCAGGGGGGATTCTAACGTTGATCATGTTATTGCTGCCGACAGTATTGCGGCGCCGCACTCCATCCATTGAAGGAAGCCCAGAGGCATGACCCATTCGAACGGGA
>JAOZJV010000705.1 GCA_029935695.1 Candidatus Krumholzibacteriia bacterium
TCCACTATCAAGTTTGCGTTGCCCGAAGCCCAGGATGTTAGGTTGGAAATTTTCAACATCAAGGGTCAACGTGTGCGCGTGCTGATGAGTGAAAGCATGTCGGCCGGAGTCCACAGTGTGGTCTGGAACGGCACGGACGGCAGTGGAAGAACAGTTGCCTCAGGCACCTACTTCTACCGCATCCAGGCTGGTCCCATGAATGACACCAAGCGGATGCTGCTGATTAAATAAGGTTTTAAACCCTTGGGGGGACCCGCTGCGGCGGGTTCCCCAAAAACAATGAATATCGCCTAAATTAGCAAAGGCATTGATCTGAGGGATATGTGCCTTTAAACCGAAAAAAGGATTTTTTGCGTTATTGACCATCATTGCGGGAGGTCGCCCCATGAAAAGTTTATTCATCCTCAAATTAATATTGATTGCCCTTGTGGTGGTCTTTGTCACGGGTGCTGCAAGTGCCCAGGTTTCCCTGCGATTTGAGCCGGGAAATTCAACGGTAGGAATGGGTGAAAGTCAGCGGCTGGGTATCTGGCTTGACGATGAAATCGACGTGCGCACCATCGAATTGACGGTGTCTTACGACGATGAATTTCTAACCAGTGTGGCCGGAGGCGCGGGGGCCGCTTATGACGACTTGCCCGGTTCCCCCACAATCTGGCAGGACTTCGACAACAGCACCCCCGGGCAATGGACGGGGTACGCCCTGGTCATGGGGGCCTCAAGCTATGTCACCGGCCCTGGCGAGCTCTACTACTGGGACATTGAGGGATTGGTCCCAGGAGTGGCAAACATCACTGCGGTGGAAGTGGCCCTGGCCGATGCAGCCGGAGCCATCATCGCTGACGTAACCCTGGACGCCACCACCCTCGAAGTTCTGGCTCCTTTCACCGATCCGCTTTTCGATACGGAGCCCGAGTTCACTGCCGGAACGGCCAACACCGTTTCCTGGGCTGATGCAGGAGCCAGCGCCTACCGGGTGGAAATGGCCGACAGCCCTGACTTTTCCAGCATTGTATCGGACACTGACTGGATCGGCTCAACCAATTACGAATTTGCCGGATTGACCAGCGGGCAAACTTACTATTTCCGAATCAAGGCCCGCTCTGATTCACCTGTTTATGAATCGGACTGGATGGATGGAACAGTTTTTTCAACCCAGGATGATGATCTTCCCAGCTCCCAGGTGGAGCCGCTGGATCCTTATCAAACCGGCCTCACTTTCCCTGTGCCATGGACGGGCAGTGACGCCATCAGTAGTCTTTCCAGTGTGGAACTCTGGGTTGATGGCGGCAGTGGCTATGCACTGTATGAAACAATTTCGGATCCTGAATCCGGAACGCCTTTCTCTTTTACGGCACCGGTTGAAGGGACTTACAACTTCTACACCGTGGCCTATGACGTTGTGGATAACGCGGAAGCCGCTCCTGAGGGTGCAGACGCGTTAACAACGGTCGACGTCACCGCGCCCTCAGGCGATTTGTTGATCAATGTCGGGGCGACCTTGACCAACAATCAGGCGGTGACGTTGACTAATAATATTGTGGACGCCGTTCAAATGCGTTTCACCAATGTTATGGATGATTATTCCGGAGCCGAGTCCCAGTGGCAGGCTTTCGGTGGAACCCTGGCCTGGCAGTTGACTGCCGGTGACGGTGAAAAAACCGTTTATGCCGAGTATGAAGATGTGGCCGGTAATATTTACACCACTGACGCATCCATTATCCTCGACACCACGCCTCCGGCCGATTCGTTCGTCATCAACGATGATGATCTGCTGACCAACAACCCGGTGGTGACTCTGACCAACGCCGGCAGTGACGCTGTTCAAATGCGCTTCACAAATACTGCCGACACTTGGGCCGAGTGGCTGCCCTACGAGGCCACTATGGCCTGGGAAATTGCAGCAGGAGAAACCGAGCACACGGTCTACGGTCAATACCGGGACGAAGCCGGTAATATTACCGATGCCGATGATGCCATCATCCTGGACACTACTGCTCCTGTGGCTTCATTCGTGATCAACGGAGATGATCCGCTGACCAACGCCACAGGTGTGGTTCTAACCAACACCAGCGCCGATGCCGCCATGATGCAGTTCAGCAACGATGGGACCACCTGGTCCGGCTGGCTCACATTCACA
>JAOZJV010000159.1:0-2681 GCA_029935695.1 Candidatus Krumholzibacteriia bacterium
GGATTCCAGTTGGCAAATTTCTTCAAAGGGAAAGTCATCAGGAGTATTGTCCTACCGGCTTTTCTGCTCTTTCCGGCTTTCACTCTCTTTTATTCAATGGGCGGGATGGTTCAGATCTCTCTGGCCGCATTGCGGGGGGAAAGCACGGGAAAGAATCACCTGGACAAAAATTGGGATGCTGCCCGAACGCAATTGTTTAACTGGATCAGAGAGGGCACACCAGACTCGGCTTCTTTTGTTGGTGAGATCGGTGTTTCCACTCAATTATTGTTGTACGCAGGGCGTCCCATTGTCTTGAACTCCCAATTCGAGAATCAGAAAATTCGGTCAAGATATTTGGAATATTTACAGGCGTTGTATTCTGAAAACGAAATAGACCTCTTCAACTTTTTTAAAAAATACAAGGTTGATTACGTTTTTATTAATCGGGAATGGGCCATTGCCCAGGGCCGGAACACTCCCCAATATCTGGTTGGAAAATCAGGGCAGGCTTCTCTCCATTTGAATATTTCCCGTCTGCATTTTTCTCCTGGCAATTTGGATTATTTTCAGACTGTGTTTGAGAACGATTATTATCGGGTTTTTGCTTTTGATAAAAATGGAAAGAAGCTTCAGGAAACAAACTGTGACAGGTCATATAACAAATGGTGGAATCTAAAGAATTTCTCTTCAGACCAGGAGACCTTACTGGATTCTGCCAATGATTTCGCAGCTCTTCAAAATCTGGATCAGATATTCCAGAAACTTCCTCAGCGATTGGGATTGGTGACAACGGCTATCGAAAACGGAAGAAAGCTGAAAGACCCGCACGCAGTTCCGAGGGAAAACATCTTGAGCCTTCAGGATAGGTTAGCCTTGTCCAGGCTTGAGCTGCTTGTTGGAGGAAATTTTGAGGTACAAGGAAGAAAAGTCCAGGCCTTGGAAATGGCGGTAAATACACGGTTGGCTGAGGTTAGTCCCGTTTCCGGTAAATCAGTAAAAGATGAGTTACTGGACATTCTAAATGGTTCTCCTGATTCTGGTCACGGGATTTTGAAATCCATTCTTCCTTATGAATGTTCTCCTGATGAATATTCCATTGTTGGACAAATTCTGGTTCTTTTGGGTGAGTTCGCCACCGCCGGGGAGTTTTTTGGAAGAGGTGCCACTGCTTTCCCCAGGCCAGCCTTAACCCAGGACGAAACGGGAACGAGACCCACCCAGGTTCAGGAAAGGCTTTGGCAGAAAACAGTTCTTTATTTGATGGCAGGTGGAGAGGTGAAAAAAGGAAGAAATCTGGCCCGTTATTGTGCAATGCATGTGGCTCCCAATTCACCACGACAACAGTTTTTCGCCAAAGCCGGTAGTATTGAAGCAGAGGAATAAAATTCCATTTTCACGGTTAGTTTCTGCCAAATCCTTCAACTTGTCAAAAAACCGTTTTTCAATTAACATATCCTTGACCTGTTCCGGATGAACCTCGCACCGGTAGCCACTGCTTTATTTCCGTGTCCGGTCATCGTCCTGTGTCACTTCCGGTATTCGTAGGAGGCGACGACGAAGGCAAGATGGAGCTCACCTGAATCATCTGGGGTTCTGCCCCGGAAAAATGCCCCTGCGGCCACCGGTCTGTCGGCGACGTCCCAGCGTTGCCCTGTCGAAAGAGGCCGACCATGGCTATTATTCCTTTCCACATTGTTGATGCTTTTGCAGACCGGCCTTTTACGGGTAACCCAGCGGCGATTATTCCCAATGCAGCCAGCCTGACCGAGGCGGAGATGCTGCAGATCACCGATGAGCTTTCCATGGAAGCTGGTTTTGTCCTGCCCCCGGCAACCCCGGGTGCCGACGTGCGCCTGCGCTTTTTCACCAGCCGTCTGGAGGCCAATCTCAGTGGTCATGTGGTGATCGCTGCTTTCATTTCCATGGCCGATCGAGGTTTCTTCAAACCCACAACCCAGGGAACGACCTTGCGCCTGGAAACGGGTGCCGGCATCCTGCCCGTCACCCTCCAGCTCAACCCGGAAGGCGATACGGAAGTGACTCTGGAATTGCCGGCCCCACGTTTTGGCGAGCCGGTGCCGCCTGAGGAAGTCGCCCAGGCTTTGGGCGTTGATCCTGAACTGTTGCGCCTGGGAGAACACGGCCCCCAACGGATCTCTTGCGGTTTTGATCAAATCATTGTCCCGGTGGTTGACCGCCAAACTATCCGTGGCTCTTTCCAGAACCTGGCCGCCATCAATTCCCTGACTGACCGCCGGGGCGTAGGTGGCCTGACCCTCATCTGCCCTGAAACCACCAACCACGAAGCCGATTTCCACTGCCGCTTCTTCCAGCCCCGAATGGGTCCCAAGGAAGATGTCGCAAGCGGCACCAGCCTGGCCGCCGCTGCGGCCTACATCGTCGACCGCCGCATGGTCCCCTCGGCCCTCCAAACAGAACTCATAACCGAACAAGGCCACAGCCTGGGCCGTCCCACCCTGGCCAAACTCCTTGTAAATTCAACCAACGGCACCATCACAACCATCAACCTGACTGCCACTGGGGCAGTGGTTATGCGTGGGTCATTTCATTTTACCAGGAAGTCGCAAATGGCGGCTTATTGAGGTTGGGGAGCGTAAGAGAGAAGGGAGACATTCACATAGTGAGGTTCGAGGTCCTCAGCCCTTCGGGCCTGCGGAGTACGAACCTCACTATGTGAC
>JAOZJV010000159.1:2691-7652 GCA_029935695.1 Candidatus Krumholzibacteriia bacterium
CCCCCTTCTCTCTTAGTACCCCATCCTCAGTAAGGCCATTTGCTTGGCTAGGGCAAAGGTTGACAACGACGCTCCCCAAGGGGAGCTTGTTATTGCAAGGGAAATTCCAGTTTAGGTTGGCCTTTTGTATCGGTTTAAATATCAAGAACAGCACCCCCCGGGGGGTGCTGTTCTTGATGTCTTGTGTACTACAATTCCTCTTCCCACCACATCCAGCCCTCTGCCTATATTTCGGCGGTTGATTTTGGGCTCTGAGAGGAACATTGCATGCCATACATGGGGAGGTTCGTACTCCGCAGGCCCGAAGGGCTGAGGACCTCGAACCTCCCCATGTATGGCATGCAATGTTCCGCTCCTACCCCAAAACCAACCCAGCCGTATCGCGAGCAATCATAAGCTCCTCGTTGGTAGGAATGATCATGATCTTAACACGGCTGCTCATTTTGGAGATGATGGACTCATCGTGGCGGGTGGCGTTTTTGAAGGGGTCGAGAATGGCGCCAATGGCTTCCAGGCCCTGGCAGGCCCATTCGCGAACGAGGGAGGCGTGTTCGCCGACTCCGGCGGTGAAGACGATGGCGTCGACGCGGCCGACCGCTACGGCGTAGGCGCCGATGTATTTGCGGATGTGGTAACCGTAGACTTCGAGGGCGAGGCGGGCCCGGTCGTTGCCGTTGGCGTATTCGCGTTCGACGTCGCGCAGGTCGCTGCTGATGCCGCTGATACCCAGCATGCCGCTTTCCTTGTTGAGCATTTGTTCGATTTCGGACAGGTCCTTGCCGAGTTTACGGCTGAGGAAGCCGACCATGGCGGGGTCGATGTCGCCACTGCGGGTGCCCATCATGAGGCCTTCAAGAGGAGTGAGGCCCATGCTGGTGTCGACGGATTTTCCACCGACGATAGCAGCCACCGAGGCGCCGTTGCCCAGGTGGCAGGTGATGAGATTCAGGTCTGCGGGGGTGCATTCCATGAGCTCGGCTGCGCGCAGGGTGACGTAGCGATGGCTGGTGCCGTGGAAACCGTAGCGGCGGATTTTGTGCTCTTCGTACAGATAATAGGGGATGGGATAAATGTAGGCACGGTCCGGCATGCTCTGGTGAAAGGCGGTGTCGAAAACACCAACCATGGGTACATCGGGCATCACTTTCTGTGCGGCCAGAATTCCTGTGATGTTGGCAGGGTTGTGCAAGGGAGCCAGACTGACACATTCTTCCAGGGCGGCGATCACATCATCATCGATTTGCACCGAAGCACTGTATTTCTCGCCGGCGTGCACCACCCGGTGGCCCACGGCGTTCACTTCAGACATGGAGCTGATGACGCCATGCTCAGGACTTACCAAAGCAGCCATCACCAATTCGATGGCTTTTGCATGGTCTTCAATGGGCAGGGTTTCCTGAAAGTCATCTTCACCGGGCCGGTCCAGGGTGTGCACACCATCCTGCATGCCGATGCGTTCAATCAGGCCCTTGGCCAGGACATTTTCATGGGCCATGTTCAGCAGCTGGTATTTCAGCGAACTGCTGCCACAATTGATCACCAGGACATTCTGGCTGGTACTCATGATGGACGGTTGCTCCCGTTTATTTGCACTGCAAAGCGGTGATGGCCACGACGTTGACGATGTCCTCGGCGCTGCAGCCTCTGGAAAGATCATTCACACCTTTGGCCATGCCCTGCAAAACTGGTCCGACGGCTTCGGCGCCGGCCAATCTCTGCACCAGTTTATAGCCGATGTTGCCGGCGTCAAGGTCAGGAAAAATGATCACATTGGCTTGACCGGCCACAGGGCTCTCCGGAGCCTTGGACGCACCCACCGCTGGGACCAGGGCGGCGTCCAGTTGCAACGGGCCATCCACCATCAGATTTGGTGATTTTTCTTTCACCAGACGGGTGGCTTCGATGACTTTGTCCACGTCAGGACCCGAGCCGCTGCCCATGGTGCTGTAACTCAGCATGGCCACTTTGGGCTCAAAGCCGCAGAGGGCCCTGGCGGTGGCGGCGGTGTCGATGGCGATGTCGGCCAGTTGCTCAGCCGATGGCTGGGGGTTGACGGCGCAGTCGCCGAAAACGATCATGCCGTTATCACCGCAATCCCATTCCTCTTTCACCATGACGAAGCAGCTTGAAACGATGTTCGTGCCTTCGGCCATGCCCACAATCTGGAATCCGGCACGCAGGACATTGCCCGTGGCGTTGATGGCCCCGGCGACCATTCCGTCGGCCATGCCTTTCTGAACCAGCATGGCACCAAAAAACAGTGGATCCAGCATGATTTTGGCCGCTTCATCCTCGGTCATGCCCTTACGTTTGCGCATTTCATGGTAGGTGCGGACAAATTCCAGCCGGTAGGTGGACAGCTCGGGGTCGATAATAGTGAGATTTTCAGGTGCAATACCCAGCTCGGCCAGCTTTCCACTGATTTTCTCTTCATTGCCCAGCAAGATGATGGAAGCAAAGCCTTCATCGGTGATTTGCCCGGCAGCCTGCAGCATCCGCTCATCCACGGCCTCGGGCAGAGCGATGGTTTTAATGTTTTCAGCAGCTTTGGCCCGCAGGCTTTGCACGAAATCCATGACTAGAATCTCCCATTCAGAACACCACACCCAGGAAACGATATCTTAACTATTGCAAAGGTTATTCCACAGGAGGGGATAGTCAACGGCCATTCGGGGAAATGATCAATTAATTACCAGGTAAAAAGCGTCCTCCCGGGAAAGGAGGACGCTTTTGAAAAACCTGATGGTGATGGTGCAGACTAATCCAGATCCGTCAGTTGCTGCAAGTTCACATCGCCGGTTTCGTGCATGGTCTTCAGCAGGTCCGAGAGTTTGAAACTGGACCAGAATTCTTCCATGCGCACACTCAAAAGCTTCCAGATGGAGCGGGTGAGGCAATCGTCGGAGCGATCGCAAATCCCAGGCTCCAGGACACAGTCCACCAAGGTGGTGTGGCTGTCGAGGGCGGTGATAATCTCCCAGAGATTGATTTCTTCGGGGGACCGGGACAGCAGATAACCACCACGAACACCTTTGCGGCTTGTTATCAAACCGGACTTCCGCAGGGTTCCAACCACCTGTTCGAGGTATTTCCCACTGATTTCCTGGCTTTCGCTGATGGCGCTGATTGGAACCGGGTCTTTGCCATAACCTTCGGCAATTTGCAGGATCGCCCGTAAACCATAGCGAACTTTGGTGTTAACTTTCATTCTTCGAAATACTCCCAGCGTTGGTCATCAGCTCCGGGTTAATTCGGACCTGAATACACACCTTTGTTGTTTCCACCTTTATTAACACGAATTTGGCTTTCAGGCAAACATCTTCACAACTATTTGATGATTTCCGGGACCTCACCAACCAGAATACCTGTCAGGTGCAAGGGCAAAGTTGTTGCCCGTTTGCGATCAATGTCCTTGTAAACCCGCTCCACCTGGGCAGGTTCCAGGTCCATCACCTGAGCAGCATTGTCCACGCTGACCTGATGGTTTTTGGCCCACAGCAGCAGATCCATTTCCGGGTAAGGCAGCACGAAATAGAATTCATCCTGGCCTTGCTCAAGACTGTAGGTGTCGGTGGTGGGAGTGGTGCTGCAAATTTCATCGGGCAGGCCCAGGTGCCGGGCCATGGCGTAAACCTGGGTCTTGTACAGGTGGGCAATGGGTTTCACGTCGGCGGCGCCATCACCGTTTTTGACAAAGAATCCCTGATCGTATTCCAGGCGGTTGGGGGTACCCGTCACTGCGTAGTTCAGCCGGTCGGCGTGGAAGTATTCCAGAGTCTTGCGGATGCGCTGTTTGAAATTGGTGGCGGCAACCAGTTCCAGGTAGGCCTGCAGAGGCATGCGCTCGGTCATCATTTCGCCATCGGGATCCTGCACCACCAGACGGTAGAAGTTCATGCGGTCGCTGTTGAGAAGGTCGTCGGGCAGAACAATTTTGCTCTTCCAGCCTTCGCCAAAGTGAGGAAAAACCCTTTTGACGGCAGCATCGTACCGCTCGTAGCAGCCGATGGCGGCCAAAGTGGGCTGGATGTTTTCAACGGTGAATTCGATGCCCAAATGCTCAGCAACCTGAGTGCCGAGGCGCACACTGCTTGACGAGCTGTCGCGCTCGGGCAGCAGCAGTCCAAAAACTTTTTTTGGTCCGAAGGTTTTTACGGCTAAAGCAGCACAACAGCTGCTGTCGATGCCGCCACTGATGGCGACGACCGCGCCGCGCCGGGTCAGGCGTTTGATCACAATATCACGCCAACCGGTGCTGATATTCCGGGCCTCATTTTCAAGATCAATATTTAAGACATCACGGTTGAACATTCCGTGCCCTCCCTCTTCGATAACTGATTGTAAATAATGGAATGACAAAGGTAATGGAATTTGGGGTTTTCGTCCACGATTGAGAGGTTTCAGGCACGGAAATCTGGACATTCCGGGCTTTCGATCCTATTCTGTGCCAAATTTATTACATTTGAATGAGGTGTTATGATGAAAAACGAACAGAGAAAAAAATTTATCCAAAACCTGCCCCTTGCCGATCTTCATCGACATTTTGACGGATCCATCAGACCGGAAACCCTCTGGGAACTTTCGGAAACCTATTACAGCGCCGTTCCCGGCCTGGATTATGAGCAATTCCGTCACTACTTGCAATGGGACGACAACCTGGATAACACCCTGCTCGATTATCTCGACAAATTCCATGTGCCCCTGCAGTACACCCAGTTCTACGACAACATCCGGCGTATTTCCTATGAGTTGGCCGAAGATGCCTACAACGATGGCATTCGTTTGCTGGAACTGCGGATCAATCCCCTGATTCACCGGCGGGCCGGGTTGACCAATCGCCAGGTGCTTGCGGCCACCCGCAAGGGCCTTTCCACTTTCGGCAAGGAACATCCGGATTTCAAGGTGGGCATCATCGTCATTGCCATGCGCAACCACGGGGGAAATATGGCCCGCATTCTGCA
>JAOZJV010000706.1 GCA_029935695.1 Candidatus Krumholzibacteriia bacterium
ACGCGAGTTCTGGTTGCCGTATTTTACTTCCGGCTTTATTTCTGTTTTTGCACCCATGCAGGCCAGCAGATCTTTTTCCAAAGCTTCACGCGCCAGATGGTTGGCCAGGATCGTATTGACCCCCGCCAACACACCACCCTGCACACCGGTTTTCAGGTCTTCCACAGTGCGCACCAATTCCAGGGTCCACTTCAGTTTTCGGGCGGGGTTGTTGGCCGGACTGAGCCAGATTTCAGCACCGACAGCCAGCAATCCACGCATGCTGCCGGTGTTGTTGGTGTGGGCAATTACGGTGGTGCCGTCTGCCATTTCCGCATGGATGAGAAAACGTTTTTCACGTTTCAGGAACCGGGCGCGGGTTAAGGGGGTTGGAAAATTCAACGAGGCTCCCTGGGTGTTTTGAAGATTGGAATCCCTGATTGCTCTGCAGGATGGGTTTCACTAGTATAAGGCCGGAGGTTGAATTGTGAAAATGCACCGGTTGATATGGACCATGACCCTGTTGTTTTATGTTTCCGGCTGCACTGCCTATGCACCGGTGTATCTGCCTGGTGACCCAATGGTGGACGAACGCATAGAGAATTCATCAGGCCGGACAGGATATTCTCCCGGAGCTCTGCCCGAGGACCCGGATCAGACACCATCCTCAGCCGAATCCATCCCGGGCCAGGCAGTTTATGTGGGGATGAAGATTCGGCTAACCCTCAAAAATGGTGAAAAGGCAGAAGGAACGGTGGCTCAAATCACTGAAGATGCTCTTGTTCTGGGAAAACCAGGCAATTATGGCCTGGATACCACGAGTTATGCCTTCCAGGATCTGGAATCAATGGAGGCAGCCCAAAGCACAAAGCTGGCCAACGTAACGGGTGTTTTTGTTATTGTGGCAGTGGTGGTTTTTGTGGCGGTGGGGGCGGCTTTTGCTGCCGGCATGAGCAGCAGTGGAATATGAGACATTTTTCCCATTCATCCCGCAACGTGCTTAACAGCCACACCGCCGAACGATTCACTGGCGATACTCTTTTTGATAAAATTGCCCGGGCGGTGTGCGAGGCACAATGCATTCCCCGCAAGGAGTTGTACGAGGCCTGGGAAACAGCCAAGCGTGTGCGCCGGGTGATGCGCGGGGGACATGTGATGGACCTGGCGGCGGGGCATGGATTGGTTGCTGCCATTCTTCTTATTCTGGATGATTCATCCGAGGCGGCAACGTGCATCGATATCAAACAACCACCGAGCCATGCCCGGGTTCTCGCAGTGTTGGAAAACCATTGGCCGCGGCTCAAGGGGCGCATTGGTTTCAGGGAAACACTCCTTGAGGATGCAGAAATACCTGCCGGCAGTTTGCTGGTGTCGGTCCACGCCTGCGGGATACTGACAGACCAGGTTTTGGATTTGGCTTTGAAAAATCGCTGCCGGGTGGCGGTGCTACCCTGTTGTCATGATTTAAGGCAATGTGACACGGGAGCTCTGGCCGGGTGGATGGATGGGCCTTTGGCGGTGGATGCGACCCGGGTTTGCCGTCTGCAGCAAGCGGGGTATCAGGTTCAAACGGCGCATATTCCAGAAAAAATTACTCCCAAGAATCGATTGTTGATGGGATGGCCGAAAGAACCTAAATCGAGAACCAGTAATTAGCCTTCACAAGGAAAGTATTGACTGGCTCGTTTTTGAACAGGACATCGGTGCTGAAGCCATTACCGATATTACCAAATGTTTCCCAGTCTTCGTTTTTGATGCCTCTGGCCTCGGGATCGGCAGGATCTGTCAGGCGTCCCACCACATAAGGTGTGGCCTCGAGCTGCCGTGAATGTTTGATCCCGTCAATGCCCGTGATGATTCCCGACCGGCTCATGAAACCACTTTGATCACGGTCCCAGTTGGACCAGGCCGTGCGCTCGTCCAGACTTCGAATGTATTGAAAGACATTGAATCCCCAGGTCATGGATTCATCTTCCCGGTACCGAATGGATGGGAAGGGGATTCGGATTTCTGCATACCAGCCATTTTCGTCCTGATAGATGTTTGCGTCCCACACCGAGTCCCAGGATTTGTCGTGATACAGGTCGCCGTAATTGTAATAATCGGCTCCTCAGCAGAATCTGTGGGCGCAACCCGGGATTTTCATCTTGTTGAAAGCT
>JAOZJV010000707.1 GCA_029935695.1 Candidatus Krumholzibacteriia bacterium
AATCAGTTATTTGATGGATCCGTCAGGGGAGTGGACGCTCTCGCCCGCCTTTGACGTAACTTACAGTTTTAACCCTGACGGGGCATGGACGAGTGAGCATCAAATGTCACTCAACGGCAAACGAAGGAATTTTTGTCTTGAGGATTTCAAGGCTTGCGCGAAGAACGCTTCCATTATGCGGGGACGGGCAGAGGACATTCTCGGGCAGGTGCATGATGCGGTTTTGAACTGGAAGAATTTTGCCGATGATGCCGGGGTGGCAGGCAGCGTTGCTGATCGTATTGGCCAGGTCCATCGTCTGAATTTATAGAGGGAATCAAATACAGCCCCTTGAAAGGTTAAAATGATCAGCCCATGAACCGACTTGTTTCCGCACCCATCCCGGGCCTTGTTCGAGAACTGGCCATCCCCGCTTCCACCGGGTTTTTTTTCAACACCATGTACAATGTGGTGGACACCTGGTATGCCGGTCACTACTCCACCGAAGCATTGGCGGCTCTCTCACTGAGCTTTCCAATTTTCTTCATCCTGTTCTCCACCGGAAGCGGCTTTTCCACCGGTGCCTCGGCTCTCATCGGCAATGCTCTCGGAAAAGGTGATCGCCGTGAAGCGGCATTGACCGCCGCCCAGGGCGTGATCCTCAGTTTGCTGGTGGCGGTGATGATAATTTCAATCGGATTTGTGGTTACTCCCACACTTTACCGCCTGCTGGGAGCCACCGATCAGTACCTGCAACTCTGCCTCGATTATATGCAAATTATCCTGCTTGGTTGTGTATTCGTCTTCCTGTTTTTCATGTTCAACGGCGTGCTGAATTCTCTCGGTGATACCAAAGCTTTTCGCAACTACCTGATGGCTGCCACTTTGGCCAACATCATCCTGGATCCCATTTTTATGTACGGCTGGATAGGGTTTCCCGCCATGGGTGTCAAAGGTATAGCCTTGGCCACAGTGATGGCTCAGGGCGGTGGCGCCCTTTTTCTGGGCCGGCGAGCCTGGCGCACTGGTCTGTTGCATCGCAGCGAAGGGGCTCGCTGGAGACCGGACTTCCGGGTGATGAAAGCCATCACCGCTCAGGGAATTCCCGCCAGCTTGAACATGGTGAGCCAGGCCCTTGGTATCTTCATCATCACTTACTTCCTGAGCACCTACGGCCAGGATGTGGTTGCCGCTTACGGAGCAGCCACCCGCATCGAACAAATCGTGCTGATGCCTGCGTTGGGCTTGAATGTGGCCGCCCTCAGTCTGGCCGCCCAGAACGGTGGCGCCGGACGGTTTGGCCGGGTGCGTGAGCTGGCCCAAACCTGCCTTCGTTATGGAGCGGTGGTCATGGGGCTTGGAACCGTTCTTCTGTTCTTTGGGGCGGAATTTCTCATGGGTGTTTTCACTACCGATGCAGGCGTGATCGCCACCGGCAGTCACTATTTGCGCATCGCTGCTTTTCTGGAATTTGCGTACGTAATTATCTTTGTCAATACTGCCATTCTGCAGGGGTTAAAAAAACCATTACTCGCCCTGTGGATTGGTTTGTACCGTCAGCTGATCATGCCCATCGGGTTGTTCTGGATGGCCACGCACATTTTGGACCTGGGCCTGAACGGCATCTGGTGGTCTATTTTCGGTATCAACTGGTCGGCCGCACTGGTGGCTGTTTATTACGCCCGGCGGAAAGTGGCCCATCTTGAGAGAGAGGCCGGGTGATGAAACCAATCAACTTCCATTTACCCACCTGGTACATCTGGATTTTTGTGGCCGCCGTTTCCATGCTGATGGTTTATGGGCAGTGGGAGGTGGCAAAGCTGTGGCCACCCCTGGCCGCTGTGGCCGTTATTCTGGTGACCCGAAATGCCCTGGTTGGCCTGCTGGCTGGAGGTTTTGCTGGTTCTTTTTTACTGACGGGCGGCCATCCCGCCGTGGCCATCTGCAGTCTCGTGATGCATCACCTTGGACCAAGCCTGCAAAGTTCCTGGAAAATTGGGGCCATCCTTTTCACTCTCATCCTTGGTGGATTTGCGGCCATCCTGGAAGCGGGGGGCGGATTCAACCGATTGATGGACCAGGCTGTGGGCTCAAAGCGGGGCGGCAGCAGAAGAGTGGAATCGGCCGCCGCCGGTTTGGGCCTGCTCTGTTTTTA
>JAOZJV010000160.1 GCA_029935695.1 Candidatus Krumholzibacteriia bacterium
CCAGGTGTAATCACTGGTTTCCCGCGCCTCAACCCAAAGACCTTCCAACTTGTCAAATTCCTTGGCATTAGCCAACTTACCCAACTTGATCAGGGAAGGTCCCCCACTCTCAATCTCTGACATATTCACCCTCAAAAAAAAAATCGACCCACTGTGGCACAAAGAGGACCAATAATAAGCAATAATGGTGTTTGGGGAAAGGCTCGGTGTGAAAACAGGGATGATTGAACAATATGATGTGAGTGGCGTACTCCGCAGGAACGAGGACCTCGCCACTCACATCATATTGTTCAATCATCCCTGTTTTCAGAAACGACCGCCTCCCCCAATCACTTCACCATTGTCATTTTGTTGGTGCTGACCATAGCACCTACGGTGAATTTTGTGACGTACATGCCGGTGGCTTGGGTTTGGCCACGGTCGTTGGTGCCGTCCCAGGTGAGTTCGTGCCAGCCGGGGGTGCGGTCGACTTCGAGGGTGCGGACGCGCATTCCAGCGATATTGTAGATGTCTAAGCGGGCGGTGCTGGATTCTTCTATGGATTCGGGGATGCCGTAGACTATGCGGGTTTCGGGGTTGAAGGGGTTGGGGTAGTTGGAGCGCAGTTCGGCTACCGACGGGAGGGTGTCTCCGGCACGGCCTTCTTCGAAGTAGAGGGGGTCAGACCATTCGCTCATTTCGGACATGCGGCCGGAAGCGTCCACGCCGCGGACCCGGAGGCGTTGAACTATACCTGATTCGGCGAAAAAGACGAAGTTGGTGTCAGCGTTCTCGGCGGCAAGCAATACTTCAGGAGCACTGCCTGCTTTCATCCATACTTCGTAATGGACGGCAATGGACAAAGCGCCTTCGTGGTCATCGTATGCCGGGCTGGGCGCCCAATGGAAATCGAAATCCACAATCTCGGCGCTGGCGACCCCAGCCAGCAGAAGGATACTGATCAATGTCAGGATGGTGGTTTTTGATGCGTTCTTCACAAGTGTCCCCTTGTTCCATCGGGTAAAATAGCCCGGTTTTTTTGATATTCACCCAAGGGTTGCATAGGAAGTGCCAAATTGATGAAATGTCTCTCAGGGTGTTAGAATGGGGAATTACGGGAAAATTCCGGAAATTTGGAGATCGGTGAAGGAGTCATAAGGAACAGGAGCGCACCATGGCCCTCGCTCCGGCAGGAAGAGAATTCCCGTTTTGACCGTGCGCAATGCAAGATCAGACCGGAAAGTCGCCCTCTTCATCTTCCATGGCTGCCAGACGGCGGCGGGTGTTGATGATTTTCCGTGCAGCACCAGCGGCAAATATCAAAGACATCAGAACAAAGAGGGTGGGCCAGCGGGTCAGCATGATGAGCCAACCCAGGCGCAAATTCATGGTCGAAGCAAATTCGTCGGTGAAATCACCCAGACCGGTGGCCGTCACTTCCTTAAAGGCCAGGGAAAAGGCCCCTGTGTGTTTGGTGGAAGCCAGCAACTCACCCAACACGGCTTCACCATATTGATCGCGAAGACGGTTCACGGCCAGCAAGCTGGTTCGGTAAGCCCGGTCCGCCTGGCCTGCCGGAGTGGGAAATCGCCCCTGCAGACGGTCGAGACTGGGAACCTGGCCGTCCAGCACCAGAGAAACTGTGTCGTAGAACCGCCATTCGCCTGAGAAATACATGGCGCATCCCTCGTGAAACCAAGTGGGCAGCCAGATTTCACCAGCCACCTGAAAGAGCACCGCGTGCACCATTTCATGCAGAAAAACTTCGCGTACACCCCGCCCCACCGCGGGCAACCGGGCATAATCAAGGGCAATGTGCCGGCCACCGGGGATGGCCACTCCCACTCCCCAATCGGGCAGCCGTCCGGCAAAATTCCTTTGGAAGGATTCGGTGTTCAGGACCAGGCAGGTGACGGTGTCCAGCCTTGAGCCAGCTGGAACCAACTCGGCCAGAATGCGCGGGCCATCTTTTTCCCAGACTTCGGCGCAGGTTTGTGCCACGGCCATGCCTGCTTCGGTTTCAACCTGAAAACGCACCAAAGGAAGGCTGGCCTGGGCATTGCTGAAGGCCACCAGCAAAACAGAAAGAACAAAAAGGGCGAACTTCAAAAAAACTCCTGACAGGGCTCTGGAAATCCGGGGCCCTGGTGAGGTAGAATGGAATTTCAAATCTGATCTGCAAGGAGCAGGACCATGACACTGGAAGAATACCGCCGCGCCATCACTCCGGACACAAAAATTACCGTGCTGACCGGAGCAGGCATTTCTGCCGCCAGCGGCATCCCCACTTTTCGCAGCGGGGAAGACGCCCTCTGGAGCCAATACCGTCCCGAAGAACTGGCCACCCGCCGGGCCTTCATGGCCGACACCGAACTGGTGTGGCGGTGGTACGATTGGCGCCGGCAGCTCATCGCCCAAAGCGAGCCCAATGCCGCCCACTACGCTCTGGTGGATCTGGCCAAAAAATCCGACCTGGTCATCGTAACTCAAAACGTTGACGGCTACCACCAGCTGGCTGGCAGCACCACGGTGCATGAGTTCCACGGTTCAATCTGGAGAGTGCGCTGCATGGACTGCAGCTACGAACGTTACGAGAGGGCCACTCCCCTGGATATTCCACCCCATTGCGAAAAATGCGGTGGGCTGGAGCGCCCGGCGGTGGTTTGGTTTGGTGAAGGAATTGATCCGGAAATCATGTCCGCATCATTTGCGGCGGCGGCCGACTGTGATCTCTTCCTGGTGATCGGAACCGCCGGTGCTGTCTATCCCGCTGCCAGTTTGGTCGATGCTGCTGTCAATGGGGGCGCCAGAGTCATCGACTTTAACCTTGAGCGTAGCGAGGTCAGCCACCTGGCCCATCTTTTTGTTCCCGGCAGCGCCGCCGACACCCTGGCTCAGCTCGTCCCATAGGTGAGTGACCATGGCCTCATTGACCACGGCCTGATCCAGAAGCGTTGGCAGCAACAGGTAGAATGAATTGCCATCTTTTTCGTCACTGTGCAGCAGAATGCGGCCACCGTGGCACTCAACTGCGCCCTGGGCAATGGGCAGACTCAAGCCTGATCCCTTGTGGTGATGTTCAATGCGTCCCACCAGTTCAAACTTCCCGAACAGGGCTTTGCGCCGGTCATCAGGAATGGGATCGCCGCTGTTGAATACTTCAATCAGGCGCCAGCGGATACTTTCATCTTCCCATTCCTGGTAGCTTGGCTGATCCAGCAACGAGCGCAGGCTTTCGGTCAGCAGCAACTCTTCCGGGCTTCCCTGACCCGGTACTTTCCAGGCCTCCCGGATCAGAATTTTTCCGCCATCGCGGTTGTGTGTCAGAGCGTTGTCGAAGACTTTTTCCAGGGCCATTTTCAGGATGTTCAGGTCTCCCAAAATGGAAAACACCTGTTCTTCAAGCTGATTTTCCACCGTGATGCCCCGCAAGGAGGCCTTCTCCCTGATCCCGCACAGACCCAACTCCACCAATTCCACCACTGGGGTGGCGACCAGATCAAGCTGGCGATCACTGGACTGGATGGCTGTCATCTGGATGGCGTCGGTCATGAATCCACTCAGTCGTTCTCCGCTGCTCTGGATGATGGAAATCACCTCAAGAATATTCAGCCGCTGGAGAACTTCTTTGTCTTCATCCTCTGATTTTTCTGCTGTGGCCTTGATGAAATCCACTCCGCCCATGATGGCTGTCAGGGGCGTGCGCACTTCGTGGGAAATCAGCACCAGGAAATCATCCTTGGCCTTGTCCAGCAGCCTCATGTTCTCCAGGGCCGTCCGCAAATGAAGGGTTTTTTCCTTCACCTCTCGATGGGCTTCATCAAGGCTGACGGCCATCAAATTGAAATACCCCACCAGCTGGCCGATTTCATCCCAATTGTCTTCGGGCATGCGCCGGGAATATTCGCCCTTGGCCAGGGAGGCCATGCTCTCGGCCAAATCACCAAGGCGGCGGGTCACCCGTTTCATCACACCCATGACCCCGAGAACCGCGCCCAGCATGGCCAAAGAGGCCAGGGCCATCACAAATACCATGTACTTCATGACGAGATTGCGGAGTTCAGCGGCGGGACGGGCGGAGAAAATCATCAGAGGCAAAGTTGGGGAGGGAATCGTGGCCACCAACCACGGTTCATGCCAACGACCCAGCAGGCCGCGCCTGAAGCCGCCCTGAGTAAGTTCCTGTTCAACTTTCAAGAGATCCTTACCCGACATGCCGGTAAAAAGTGCGTTCTTGTTGCGATCTTTTTCCCAGAGAATTCTTCCCTGGGTGTCGATCAGGCAGAGCCAGTCCGGAGTGGGTGCATCGGAAAGCAATTGGCCCAGGTTGACCAGAAGCAGGGTTTGGCTTTTGCTTTGAGTTATGGTGGATTTGTTGCGCACCAACAACGGCAAGTGAGTTTCAGAAGCCGAACCCTGGCTGAGAAAAATTGGGGAGAAGAGGAGAACCTCGTGCCAGGGGTCTGATTCCAGAATAGTCGGATTTTCAGATGCAGTGGGTCGGGCTGTATTGGCTCCATCATTTTGCAGCAGCCAGGGATCTATTTTTGTCTGGTACCATCGCTCCAAAGTCTGTCTGTTTTTTTCACTGTCCAGGGCCGAAGCCATGACAAGACCGGGAAGCCTGGGTGAAGAGGGATTCACCTGCATGGTCGCTGAAACTTGATCCAATTCAATGATACTGCGGCCAATTTCCAGGGCCGAGAGATCGGTGCAGATTTCAGACTTGCGCAGTTCCGCCGACATGGCCAACCGGCCCACCTGGAAACGAAGCCTCGTGGCCAACTGGTTCAGCTCCTGCTTCTGGTGTTCGGAAGCCGCCGCCAGAGTTCGGTGCTCAAAGAGCATCCAGCTGCAAAACCCCAGCACCATGACCGAGACAAACAACACCGGCAAAACACGCAGGTAAAACTGGTGTCTGGTCAGGTAATTCATTCTTTTCCAAAGCTGGCTCATGCAGGCCTTTCACAGCAGGACAGACGCCTCCGTTCCCTCCCAGAACACGGAGATCTTCACCAAGGATTTATCGGCCGTGTTCAGGAAAGGTTGACCAGTGGTTTTTGCTCGGTTATTTCTTGGGGAGAACCAGATTTCAAACCGACAGGACAGAGACCTGATGGCCAACCGTAAACTATTGCTTATCAACAAGTTCTATCATGACGTAGGACCAGCCGGAGGCGTCGGACGTTATCTGGTGCAGGAAGAAGAAGATCTCCTGAAAGCCGGCTGGGAGGTGATCCCCTTCGCCATGGCTGATGAACATGCGCGACCTTCGCCCTGGGATAAGTACTTTGTCAAAGCACGGGATTACAGCAAACCGCGGTATGGTTTGGAGGCAGCGCAGGATGCCCTGAGTTTGATCTGGAACCGGGAGGCCGCCCGAAATCTGGAAGCCCTGATCAAAGAAACCCGGCCCGATGTGGCCCATCTGCACAACATTTATCATCACCTGAGTCCTTCCATTTTACCCGTGTTGAAAAAGCACGGCATTCCGGTGGTGATGACGCTGCATGATTTGCGGTTGCTGTGTCCGGCCATTCATATGTTGCGCGATGGCGAAGTTTGCGAAGATTGCCGGGGAGGGCAGTTGCAGAACGCGGTTATTGGCAAGTGCGTCAAAGAGTCGCGGGCAGCTTCCGCCCTTGCCGCCATGGAGACTTTTCTGCACCGCAGCCAGGGAATGTATGAAAGCACCGTCCGGCAGTTTCTCTGTCCCAGTGCCTATTACAAAAAAAAGTATGCCCAGTGGGGTTTTCCGGCTCACCACCTGGAGCATTTGCCTAATTTTGTCGACCTGGACTTCTGGCAGCCAAGCCACATCCCCCAGGTTCAGACCAAGGATGCGTACCTGTATTTTGGCCGCATTTCCCGTGAAAAGGGAATCAGGACTCTGCTGGATGCCCACGCCATCTGGGAACAGAAATTTGCAAGTGGAGAAACTTCCACCGCCCCTCTCCAATTGCTGATTGCCGGCAGTGGTCCCTGTGAAGAAAACCTGAAGGTTCATGTGGCTCACTTGAAACTGAAGACAGTGGAAATCCTGGGCCCCTTGAACATCACTCAATTGCGGCAAGCCCTGGCCAGAGCCAAATTTTCCGTGCTGACATCAGAATGGTATGAAAATGGTCCCATGGCCGCGTTGGAAAGTCTGGCCTCGGGAATTCCCCTGGCGGGAACCGATATTGGTGGCATCCCCGAGATGATTGAAGATGGGCGGACCGGCGTCATCATGCCTCCCAGAGATCCCGAGGGAATTTATGCGGGGCTGCGAAAGGCGGCCAGGCTGCCCGATTCGGCCCACCGTGCCGCCCGAAAATGGGCAGAAAAAAACGCCTCCCGCCAAAACCACATGGCCAGGCTGGAGGCGCTTTTCAGCAAACTGCTGGATGATTGAGGTCGCTTAATCCACCTTGATGGGCACCTCAAGCACCAACCGGCCACCCTCATCCCCGGGCCGCCTGTCATCGGTGTTATTGTCCCGGAATTCCAGTGCACCAAAGACATTCATGCCATCGGGAGCAGCCGGCCATTCATCGTCGAAGCTGACTTTCACATCAGCCGGAACTCCACAATAGAGATTCAATCGTCCGCCGCCTGCACGCTTGGCTGATCCCGTCACCGGGCTGGCAAAGAGATACTTCTCTTCCAAATCAAAGCCCCAGTCGGCCATGTCTTCGGCGATGGCAAAAGCGCCCACTACCTGCAAGGTATAGGTGACTGAATCGGAACCTTCAGGCAGAGAAATACCCGTGTGGGCCTCGAGACCGTCGAAGCCGGTGATTCGCAGGGCTTTGCCACTGCCATCCAGAATGTTTACGGCGCAATCCGTGAACAGGTTAGCCACTGTCTCGTCCATCACCAGGTGGAACGCGGCGCGCGGGGTTGTGCTGTCGAGGGTGAAGCTTTTGGTCCACTCATCCGTTTCTTCGATTTCCACTTCAGAGTCGTTCACGAAACCTTTCATGGCTGCGGTGGCGCTGCCCTTGAAAACACCGGCGAAGGAGCGGGTCACCACAGCTGTGCCGGTGGCTTTTTTGCCCGTGCCCTTGCGGGAGAAACCAGTGAGTTCGGCAGGTTCAACATCATAGCCGTCGAAACTGACGGTCAGCCGGTAATCTGTCAGATCCGTTGCGGTGATGGAGCCGACAACGTTGATTTCCCAGGTGCCGGGAAAGAGATCAGGAGTGAGCACCGTCATGTCTTTGATGTTGTCACCTTCGGTGCGGGCATAGCCGGCGAAACCACCACGCACCCGGCCTTCAGGATCGCAGATTTCCGTCATGGCCCGGGCGCCGGCAGAAGAACCGACATCCTTGCTCACTTCCAAACGCACCCGCATGGCCGTGGCCCCGGCTGGCACGTTCACATAGTGACGCAGGGCTGAACTCTGGGCCAGCTTTTTGCCTTCGTACACCTTGGTGTAGCCACTTTCCGGGCCAACCGGATCGCCAATGACCACGGTGTTCCACAGGTAGAATTCCCGACCGGCCAAACCACCCAGATCTCCACCGTCAATAGTGGCAATAACGCGGGCACTGTACGCACCGGGTTCGACAAGATCTTTCTCTTTATACTGGCAGGTGACAGTCATGCCCATGTCGCCGCGGATGTAGCGATCGCCGGAGAGGACCTTCA
>JAOZJV010000708.1 GCA_029935695.1 Candidatus Krumholzibacteriia bacterium
ATTCAACTGTAGCCCAACCACGGCCCTCTGCCTTTTCTCTCAAAACGTCTAAGAGGACTGTTTTTCCAACCCCTCTCAAGCCAGTGATAATCATCGATTGTTCGGTATACCCGTTTTCTAATCGTTGGAGCAATAAGTCAAAGGATTCAATTTGAGCATCACGGCCAACTAAGGCTGGGGGTTTTGTTCCCGCCCCTGGGGCATATGGATTTTTTCGGGGGTCCACCTTGGTCTCCTTTACAGACTAACTTAAGTTTATCAAATTATGCTTAGTTTCGTTTAGTTTGTAAAGGGTAAAATATATTTGTGTTACATTATAGCTAAACGCAATAGGCCTAGACATTTTGTTAACCTGCGGGCCGTTTTGGCGCTGGCCGTGCTCCTGCACGGACTGTGACAAAGCGGAGCGTCAGGTTCAACTTTTTGTTCGGCGGCCTACCCACCATCTAGCCTTTTGAATATCGGTACAATATTATCTTCCGAGAGAGCCGTTCCCTCAGTCTGTGGTGCTCTTTCCAACAAGTTTGGACCGACATTCCATTTCTGACCGCTGTCAGTAATTACAGAAACCGTCTTTTTGTTGTATTTCGTTATTTTTCCAAAAATCTGGGGCCGGCCTGTTGGTGTAAAAACCACTCGGTCACCGATGCTGAATTCAAGCATCAAATCTCGGTTTCGAACTTGTTCTAAAAAATTAAGCCGATCAACAACTCTGTGGTGTAAATCCAGGAGTTCATCTTCATTGAGATTTTCTACATCAAAAGGCACAGCCAAACATTCCTCTGAAAGAATTGAGACAGACTAAAGTCAATTGAACTGAACCCTTAGCCGTTTCCCAAGGGCCAAAGCAACGGTTTCAAGGGTTAGTAACGTAACTGAAACATTGTCTGGATCTAAAAGGCGATCAAGAGAAGACCGGCTTATGCGTATCGCATAAGGCGTGACAGACACAATTGTCAAGCTCAACTTTTTGTTATCCAATCCCCAGTCACGAAACCCAATGTTCCTCGGAGACAATTGAAGGTGACCCGTGTTCCCTCCTAGAGATGATTGCACTTTCGATTTTGTTACCATAGGCGCCCTTCTTCCAGCATCTACTCCCCTCACATCCAATTACAAGGTAGTCGGTGTTTCGGGAAACAGATTTTTTTGAAGGCGCCTGGCCGCCGCGTTCGATTACGGCCTGTTGACATGTTTTTCGTGATCCAAACGAAAACTTCCCCGTAAAAACAAAGGACTTGTATAAAAATTCAATTGGCGGCTGCGGCCGATCAAACGGTGAGTTATCAGATTGCAATAGTTCTTTCGAAACGAATTCGTCCCGATGCTTCTGCATTGCTACGGAGGAGCTCCAACTGTTGGGAATTTCTAACTGAGCAAATTCAAGTTCGTCGTATGGAATCAGCTTGTCGGTCTCTGAACTGAAATCATTTGTGAGAGTATAGATATTTCTCCCATTCAATTCGGTATTCATCGCTCCCCATTAGGATGCCTATATCCCAGCCTGCGGCTCCCGATGAAATGTTTGGAGAAAAGGGGATTTTGAAAAACCGGAGAATCTTTTTTTGTCGATTTGATGCTTGCATGTTCCCTCCCAGAAAAATATTTGGATCCCGTCTCCATCACCCGACGCAAAAGGAGTGCAGCGGTCGGGTGCATGGCATTGATATGCTAATGTTGCTTGCTATTACCGAATTCATGCTGAAGAAAGGCTCGTATTTTGACGAATGTTTCTTCTTTGCAATCGTGCTTTACTCTGAATTTTACCCCATCGGTTATTATCAGTTCGAATAAGTCCTTAGTTAACCTATAACTTTGGACCTCCGCCCCACCACCACCAGTTTCCCCATCATGCCATTCTACGGTTGGTGTTCCTGGAAATTCGTGGTTTTGGGAAATTATTACATAGCACTTAGTCCTATCAAACGCACCTTGACCTGGGTCTTCATCAAATGATACCTGAACAATTTCACCATCAATGGCTTCACTGTATTCGACCTCACTGGCTTTGAAATCAATATTGCTCATGCATTCTCTTCATTCTGAAGGATAACGTTGGCTTCAGCTGCAAGCGTGGCTGGCGCAGCTTGTGCGCCAGCACAAGGTGTGACAGACGCGATTGTCGGGT
>JAOZJV010000709.1 GCA_029935695.1 Candidatus Krumholzibacteriia bacterium
CCGATCACGGCGCCAACCGTCTGGGTGCCAGCGCCCTGATGCAGGGTCTGGCCGATGGTTATTTCGTGGTGCCCCGGGTGGTGGCCACCTATCTGGCCGAAAACAACACCGAGGCTGTTGGTACCGACAGTGACTCCTTCAAGTCCGCAGAGAATGATGTCCAGGCAAACTATAAACGCCTGCTGAACATCAAGGGCAAGCGCACAGTCCGGGACATCCACTGGGATCTGGGCCGCGTCATGTGGGAAAAAGTCGGCATGGCCCGCAACGGCGCAGGCCTGACTGAAGCCATCGAAACAATCGGTAAACTGCGTGAAGAATTTGGTCAGGACCTGGCCATGACCGGTAATGAGAACGACCTGAACAAGCAACTCGAACAGGCCAACCGCCTGGGCGACTACCTGGAACTGGGCGAACTCATGGCCCGCGATGCCCTGATGCGTGAGGAATCCTGCGGTGGTCACTTCCGCGATGAGCACCAGACCGAAGAGGGTGAAGCCAAGCGTAACGACGCCGACTTCAGCTTCGTCTCGGCCTGGGAGCATAAAGGTGAGAATCAGGTGCCTGAAATGCACAAGGAAGACCTGAATTTCGAATTCGTTGAAGTCAAAACACGTAGCTACAAATAGAGGAAGGTTAGCCATGTCAGACAAAGGTATGACAATACATCTGAAAATCTGGCGCCAAGCCCGTGGCGCCTCCGACGGCAAGCTCGTCGACTATACAGTGGAAAATGTTCAGGACGAAATGTCCTTTCTCGAAATGCTGGACATTCTGAACGAACAACTGGTGCGCAAGGGCGAAGAGGCCATTGAGTTCGACAACGACTGCCGTGAAGGCATCTGCGGAACCTGTGGCATGATCATCAGCGGAGTGGCCCACGGCACCCACGCGGCGACCACCACTTGTGAAGTTCGCATGCGCAGTTACAAGGATGGCGATACCATCACCGTGGAGCCTTTCCGGGCCACGGCGTTTCCTTTGATCAAGGATCTGGTGGTGGACCGCGCGGCCTTCGACCGCATCCAGGCCAAGGGCGGGTACGTGACCATGAATGTGGGATCTGCTCCCGATGGTAACGCCCAGCTCATCTCCAAGCATGCAGCGGACAACGCCATCGACGCAGCCACCTGCATTGGTTGCGGTGCGTGTGTGGCGGCCTGTCCCAACGGATCAGCTTCCCTGTTCGTCAGCGCCAAAATCAGTCAGTTCAGTTGGTTGCCTCAGGGTGATCCCGAACGCACCCGGCGTGCCCTGATGATGGTTGAGCAGATGGATGCTGAAGGGTTTGGCAATTGTTCAAACCATGGGGAATGCGAAGCTGCGTGTCCCAAGGAAATCAGTATTCAGAATATTGCCCGGATGCGTCGTGAGTTTATCAAGGCGGCGTTTAAAGGTTAATGATCTTTTGATGGATGGAAGACGGCGGAGAGGTTCACTCTTCGCCGTCTTTTTATTTGTATCAAAGTGGAAACCTGGCATGACAAACGGAATGACACTTAAACAGGTTGGTTGACAGTCGCTGGGAAATCGGAGAACTCATTGGGGGAAATGCATATTTCATGAACTCATCCAGCAGGCATGCCCGCCTGCAAAGCTACAAAATACAACATCAACGCCAACAAGGAATTACGAGGGGCGACTGGGCACATGACTTGCACAACCTGCCCGCCAGCCGGGTAGACATCTGGATTCATATTCATACGGGCACAACATCTGCTTTAGGGGAATCAAAAGAAAAATTCAAACAGCCCGCATTAAAGCTTCTCTGGCCGTCAACCAGGAACTCACACTCTTGTATTGGCAGATCGGACGGGAAATTATTGTTCAGCATAAGATCGCAGGCTCGGGTGGAAAAGTAGTCAGGCTTGTAGCCGATTCTCAATATGGCGTTGACAACGTCACGGTTCTTGCTTTGCTTAATAGAAGTAAACCCTTGGCAGTACGTGCCGCTCACTCGATTTGGAGCGGTGCCGACCCCAAGGGTTTTTTGTTTTTATGATTTAGGAGGCCGATGTGACTCCCACAGCAGTGCTTGTCGACGGGGCGTATTTCCTCAAGCGATATCCTCACACATACGGACCACGCCATCCGCCAGAACAAATAGCAAAAAACCTTTTCACAATT
>JAOZJV010000710.1 GCA_029935695.1 Candidatus Krumholzibacteriia bacterium
CATGCCCTGGCGAAGACGCAACCGCAGCCGCTTTAACTTCGTAGTTGAGCCGACTGAACAGGATATTGTCCGCATGCGGGTCACCGACGATGGTCACCTCTGGGTTTTGCCCAGCCGAGGACTTCGGAATCAGCCTGAAGGTGTGCATACCACCTGGGATGTTTTCGACAACACCGGCCAATACGAACAAACCGTGGCCCTGAAGTGCGAAGGTGTGGGACTTCGCGACAAACTCTTCTTTGCCGGGGACGATATGGTGGTTCTGGTCAAACAGTATGCTGATGCGATGATGGCCTTCCAGGGCCAAAGCCGTGAGGAATCAGAGGCCCAGGACGAAGAAATCGAAGCTCTGCCTCTGGAGGTCATTTGTTACCGGATCATTCAATAACTCCGGTGACCTGAAAACTGGTTTTGAATTCAGGAGGATTTCATGCTGCAACATAGAAATGTCGCTCTCTTTTGTATTAGTGTATTGCTGATGGCGACCGGCAGTGCCCTGGCCCAAACTGTCATCGACAATCCCGCCCAACCCACAGGTGGAGTTCAAAAAGCTTCCTTAGTGGAACAATGGCGGCTCGGTGGCGATGACGAAGATTTGTTCTTCGGCACCATTGCCCGCATCCATCAGGGACCCGACGGCAAAATTTACATTCTGGATGGGCAGTTGAGCCAGGTCCAGGTCATCAGTCCTGATGGTGAATATTTGAATTCTCTGAGCAAAGAAGGCGACGGCCCCGGCGAAGTGCGCCGGCCCGGCGATTTCTTTGTCTCGGAAGACGGCACCATCAACATCCTCAATGGTTTTCCCGGCCGAGTGGTCTCGATCACTCCTGATGGATCTCCCATAGGCAGCATTGGTTACTCCATTGATGGCAAGCAGACCCAGTTCGGGGTGTTCATTCGCGGCCTGGCCACCAAAGGCGGGATGATTCTCGGCGGCATCAACATGACTTTTGGCGGTGGACCCCTGAGTGAACAGAACTACTACCTGGCCCGTTGCGATGCTGAAGGGAACCAGCTCAACCGACTGACCGAAAAAACCACCACCATCGATTACAGTGATTTCCATCTCACAGAAAAATCCATGGATTTTATCTGGGCACGAGTGGCAACCGGACCCGATGGCCTGGTGTATCTGGCTGAAGAGCGGGATAATTATTCCATTTCGGTGATGGACCCCGATGGCACCGTGAAACGGGTCATCAACCGGGCCTACAAAGCCCCTGTCCGCACCGCCAGACAGAAGAAAATCGCCACCGACATCATTGAGGCTGTGGCAGTCAATTATCCTGCTCCTTTGCGTGGCTCTGAAATTGAAGAGACCGAGCCGGCCATTGGCAACCTGATCATCACCAGTGACAACCGTATTTGGGTCAGTCCCGGGGTCAGTGATGATGACTTACCCCAGGGCACCTGGACTCTCTTTGATGTGTTCAGCCCCGAAGGCGTTTATGAAAAACAAGTGGCTCTGACCGGTTCATACAACCGCAACCGCGATGCCGTGTTTGTTCTTCCTGACGGCCAGTTTCTGGTTATCACCGGGGCACTTGATGCCTTTCTCAACCAAATGGGTGCTGTCACCAGCGAAGATGAGCAGCCGGAAATCGATCCCCTGGAAATCATTTGTTTCAAACTTGAAAATTAAAACAATCACCTTTTGAAAGGCTGAAAATGAAGACGTTCCTGAATTTGGTTTCTTCGCGCCGGATGATGCTCCTGGCGATCCTGGTTCTGTCGCTGGTCATCATGAGCGGTTGCACGGGAAATGACGGCGACGCTGCCTCTGCCGATTCCACTGCCACGGCCGAAAAGGCCGGCGATGATTCCGGTGCAAAGGAAAAGAAGAAACCCAAAAAGGAAAAGTCCATCAAGGTCAACGTGGGCAGCGTGACCCAGGGCGACCTTGTGCTGCCGGTGTTTGCCGATGGCGCCATCCGCACTCCCAAATCGCTGTTGATTAAAACCAAGGTCAGCGGCGAGCTGCTTTCGGTGCTGGTGCGCGATGGCGACCAGGTGCGCAAGGGGCAGGTTCTGGCCCGCATCGATGCACGGGAATACGAAATCGCCCTGGAAGAAAGTCGCTACCGCCATCTGCAGGCCCTCAGCCAGATGGCTGCCGAAGCC
>JAOZJV010000711.1:0-1693 GCA_029935695.1 Candidatus Krumholzibacteriia bacterium
GCTATGTACAAGGGTGATTACAAGGACAATGTCAACGAACAGCCCGGCAGCAGCTCTGTGGTTCAGTCCATCGCCAGTGACAAGTACGGCATTGGGTACTCGGGCATCGGTTACATGACCAGCGATGTGCGGGCCGTGCCTTTGAGCGTCGAGACTGGCTCAGCCACAGAAATGATTCCGGCCACTCCCGAGAACGCTTACACCGGTGATTATCCTCTGGCGCGTTTCCTGTACCTGTCTATCAATTATAAACCCGGCAGCAAGCTGGACGATCTGCGCGCCGAGTTCATCAAATTTATTTTCAGCCAACAGGGCCAGGAAGTTGTGGTCAAGGATGGCTATTTTCCCGTGCCCGCCGGTGTGGCCCGTGAGGAATTGAAAGCCGTCGGCATCAAGGCAAATTTCTAAAAATGGCAACGACCAAAGACAGCAATAAAGGTCGCAGTTTCACAGGCCAGGTGTTCCAGCGCAAACCCCGCCGTTCGGTCATGTGGCGGGATGATTTCGCCAGGCGCGTGATCACCCTCAGTGGAATCGGCAGCATCGTGGCTGTTTCTCTGGTGGGGTTGTTTCTGGTCTGGGTTGTCTTGCCGTTGTTCACCCCCACCGGATTGGAAGAGACTGACTCAAGAGAGTCCGTTTCTTATGCCGGGCCGGTTCTTTACCAGGCCGCGAATAATTATGGGTCCCTGGTGTGGAGCCTGCATCAGGATGGGTCTGTTCAGGTTCTGGATCTTGACCAGGGTCTGCTCGTGGACTCCCATTCGGTTCGCTCGGACATGCAACCCACGGCCTGGGCGGTGGCTGACCAGGGAAGGCGGCTGGCCTTTGGCTATGGCGATGGAGTGATGATCACTGCCACCACGGAATTTGTTGTGGACTATCTGGACGGTGATGATCTGTCTGCGGAAATGGTCAATCTGGAGCCCGGTCAGCGTCTCGTTCATGGCCGGGGGCTGGTGGAAAAAACGAACGAAGGACAGGCTCGGCTTACCACACTCCAATTGCAAGTGGATAAACCCATCAAACTGAGCGAAACCCCAGTGGCTGATCTGGCCGTGACAGTCACCACCAACGGTTTGGTTGTGGTGGCTTTGGACAGCCTGGGCGGGTTGCATGATCGCCGTCTCACCTGGAAGAAAAACCTCCTGACGGGGAAGTTGCGCATCAAAAGCCGAGGCAGTGATCATACGGCCACTGAATTGGGCACCAACCCTGCACATCTGCCTTCGTACCTGGCCCTGAATGATGCCGGGGATATGCTTCTGATGGTGAATGAAGACGGACAAACCACCATGCTGCGCCGCGACCATGAAGGCCTCTTCAAACCGGTGCACCACCAGGATCTCCTGGCAGATGAAAAACGAAGTATCACCAGCCTGGGCTTTTTGGCCGGTCAGGTCTCCGTCGTCATCGGCGATGACCACGGTGGCCTGATGGTCTGGTTGCCCGTGCGCAAACAGGGGGCAGGCAGCCCCGTCATGGCGCCTGTTCACAATCTGACCCATCATCAATCCAGCGTGACGGCCCTGGCTGCTTCCGGGCGAAGCCGAACCGTGGCAGTGGGTTATGCGGACGGCACCATCGATCTGATGCATGTGACCAGTAACCGGTTCATCGCAGAAACCACCATGCAGGAGGGGCCTGTCACCAGTCTTTGCATTGCTCCGCGGGAAGATCTGCTGTTGGCCTC
>JAOZJV010000711.1:1703-2123 GCA_029935695.1 Candidatus Krumholzibacteriia bacterium
CTCGTCCAGCAACGGTTTTGCCACCTGGAAGCTCGACGCAGCACACCCGGACATTAGCTTCGAGTCCCTGCTGCGGCCAATCTGGTATGAAGGGTACGATGAGCCGGCCTATGTGTGGCAGTCTTCATCAGCCTCGGATACTTTTGAACACAAACTCAGCCTGGTGCCTCTGGTTTTCGGCACCCTGAAAGCGACTTTCTATTCCATGCTCTTTGGGCTTCCGCTGGCTTTGCTGGCCGCCCTCTACACCAGTGAATTTCTGCACAAAAAGACTCGCTCAAAAGTGAAACCAGTCATCGAGATCATGGCCAGCCTGCCCAGTGTAGTGTTGGGTTTCCTGGCTGCCCTGGTGGTTGCTCCCCTGATTGAGCGTGTGGTGTCCCAAACCCTGGCGGTGCTCTTCCTGGCACCGTTTTTCAT
>JAOZJV010000712.1 GCA_029935695.1 Candidatus Krumholzibacteriia bacterium
CTGGATTCCAAAGTGCGCAAAGATGTGGCTTTGCACCTGGCTGAATGCGAGCAATGCCTCAACCTGATCAACGACAATAAATTTTGGGATGATGCGGTGGTCGGGTTGCTGCACCGTGAAGCTCCGGCTGATTTGCGAAGGGAAATTCTGGGGGATCTGGATGGGCAGGCGGGGTTGTCCGGTATGGGGTGGAAGGAGAAATTGAGGTTCATGGCGTGGGCTGGCACCCGTGGTAAGATGAGTGTCGGGTCCTGGGTGGGAATCATTGCCATTGTTATCTTTTTTATCTGGGTGTTGCCCCTCTTCTTGGAAAAATAATTTGGCTCTGCAGCCAAATCTGGGGGCAAAACTCTGAGTTTTAATCTTTTGGCCCGCAGAAGCTATTGGCGAGTGCTCCCCGGGGAGCACTTTTGCTCTTCACCACAAGGTCAACATCACATTCAAGGACATGCAACAGCATCAGCACCTTATCCACTGATTTTCGGTAATTGGTCGAGTCCATCAGCCGGTAAAACTGGGCAGGCGAAGTTCCCAGCCGGCGAATGATTTCCCGCTTGGAAAGTTTGCTTTCTTCAACCTGTTTCTGGGCTTCTATCGTCAGTTTATACAAGAGCAGATCTCGCATGTAGGCAGGGTCCTGATTGTACTCGAGAACTTGTTCGATATGGACAGTTCCTTCCTGGCCGTCAGCCAGTTGATATGTGAAGGCCTCGCGTCCCAGCTCCTTGTCAATAAAGATGGTTACGGCAGGATTTTGAGTTGAGGGAACAGGATCAGATTTAGAAAAGGGAAACAAATATTGCTCACGCCAAGTCCCAACTTCAAAAGATTGTTTTCTGTTATTTGCCGTGACCGAACGGATCTTCATAGTTGTCCTCCGGTTTCGAGTTCGTGAATTAAGTGAAGTACTTTGCTACCCAAGTAAAAAAAAGGTACCCGCCTCGTTGGACTTTTGTCATATAATAGTACCTTGGGAGGTAGCGGTTTGTCAAGTGTTTGGATGGTTGAGTCTGGGCATGAGCCAAATTCATTCCTAAAGAAAATTTGACATATCAATATGGCTTTATTCAACATACAAGCTAATCCCCAAGAGGATTCCGGGGCTCAGTGCCATCCCAGAGATCCAAAAGAGGAGTTTCTGACAACAGGACTCAACACTACCCAAAAACCCACCCTTGAAAATTCCCCCAAACAAATGCAACAATCCCCCACAAATTCCGAATATACCCGTGGCACTTCCAAACCCGCCACAATGCGGGCCATTACCCATACCCTTCGCGGAGGTCTCCCTTGAACCGCCTACACACCATTCTCATCCTGCTGGCAGTCCTCATCGCCGGCACAGTCTCAGCCGCTGAACCACCAGCAACTACACCAGGTTACGTTATGCGCTACGCCGATATCGGTGGCGGAAACATCGTCTTCACCTACGAGGGCGATTTGTGGTTGGTGCCCGATACCGGAGGTGATGCCCGCCGCATCACCAGCCATAAAGGAAACGAACTGGTGGCCAAATTCAGCCATGACGGCAAAAAACTGGCTTTCACCGCCAGTTATGATGGCGGCCGCGATGTGTATGTGATGGATTCTCAGGGAGGCGTTCCTCAGCGTTTGACTTTCCACCCTTCAGGCGATTCCATCGTTGACTGGTGTCCGGACGATACCGCGGTGGTTGTGCGCTCAAACCGGGAATATCCTGGACGGGCCGGTGAATTGTACCGCTATCCTCTTGATGGCAGCATGCCCATGAAGCTTCCCCTGGACCGTGCCGGTCTGGCTTCGGTGGACCCCAAGCACACGGGCATCGCCTACAACCGCATCGGCCGGGAAATGCGCACCTGGAAACGCTACGAAGGCGGCATGGCCCAGGATATCTGGGTGAAAGATTTTGCCACCAATGAAATCACCAAAATCACCGACTGGGATGGCACCGACAATTTCCCCATGTGGGAAGGCCGGACCATCTATTTCAGCAGCGACCGTCAGGATGGAACACTCAATATTTATGGCTATGATCTGGACTCCAAAGAGACCACACGCCTGACCAGCTTCAACAACTATGACGTGAAATACCCCAGCCTGGGTGATGGCCAGATCATCTTCCAGCACGGTCCCGGG
>JAOZJV010000713.1 GCA_029935695.1 Candidatus Krumholzibacteriia bacterium
CAGATCAGGAGATTTTTACTGACCTGCCATAGCCGGGCTCATTTCCTGCAAATTCCACTTGGCATCTTCATTGTCAGGGTCCTGTTCCAGTACTTTTTCCAGGATTGTAATTGCTTCAGCAATACCAGTGACAGGATCGCCGATGCGCCACAGTGTGCAGGCTAAGTTGTTAGCAGCACGGGTGTTTTCAGGGTTGAACTGCAGGATTTGGCGAAATACCCGCTGGGCTTCATCCAACCGGTTAGCCTGGAAAAACCCTTCTCCCTGGTTAATCCATTTATCTTTTTCCCAATCCCATAAGGGGATGGTCGATACCTCAGGTAAGGGTTGGAAGTGCAGGGCCGGTACAAAACCCAGGAAGGACATGGCAGCCAGATTGAGGGAATCATCGCCGCCTTTGGTTGTATTCAAATTCCATTTGTTGCGAAAAATTTCGTGTTTCAAACGCAGCTCTTCAGCATAATCAACCTTGCCGGCCACAAAGCTCCGACTGCCAAAATGGTGTACAAAACTATCGGCCGCTATTACGCTGGCGTACCCTCCCACAAATGCCCGCAGACAATAGTCCGTGTCCTCGTAATTGCCCTGGCCGAAAGTTTCATCCAATCCACCCAGTCTTTCGATCAGTTCGTCGCGAATCAGCACAGCAAAGCCGACCACCCACATAGTCTCCATATTTTTTCCAGCAAGGGCGGCTGTGGTTTTTTTCGCAAAGGCAGCCAGGCCTTCACAACTGTCTTCATCGTAATCCACTTTTTCCAGTTTTTGTCCCCCGGTGATGCTGTTGGTCAAAGGCCCCACCATGCCAATGCGTGGATCACTATCCAGATGGGCCAGCATGTTTTCCAGCCAGCCTTCAGTTACTACGGTGTCGCTGTTTAAGAGGCAGATGTGGCGCCCGGAGGCAGCAGCAATACCAATGTTATTCCCGGCGGCAAAGCCGAGGTTTTTTTTGTTGAAAATAACTTTGATCCGGTTGTGCTGTCGGCCCAAATCCTGAAGGTATTGCACTGTGTCCGGACGCGACCCATTGTCCACAAAGATCAGTTCATGCCGCTGGTCGGTATGCTCCAGCAGTGAGGCTGCACAAAGTTTGGTGTATTCCAGGGCATTCCAGGTCAAAACAATTACCGAGACTGTGTTTTTTGCGTCTGTGGCAGGGATATTCCTGGAAATCCTGCGTTCGGTGTAACTTCTGATCTGGTTGTGTGAAGTGGGTTGCAAATCCTCTTCGCCGGTGGCGTTGAACATGTCGGCCTTTGCCCGGCCAAACCATTTTTTATTGAGAAGCCTGACGTTCTCTTTCACCTGGGTCCAGCGTTCGGGCCCGCTCTGGCTTTCGTAATGAATGATCACGCTTTCAGGCTGGTATACAACTTTCCAACCCGCTTCTCCGGCTCGCAGACACAGGTCTACATCTTCATTGCCATTCCAGAATTCAGTGCTGAGTCCCTTCAGATCCCAGAATATCTCCTGCCGCACCAGCAAGGCTGCCCCGGTGACGATTTGGACGTACCGTGCCTGGTTGGCCCCCGGCGAAGTGGATGGCTTCTGGTAAGCGATGTGCACCCCTGACAGATTTTCCATGCGCGGATCTTCGTACTGAACCAGAGCCACCCCTGCATGCTGGATTGTGTTATCGGGAAAAAGCAGTTTGGCGCCGGTGATACCCACGGCCGCATCGTTGTCCAGGATGGTGACCATGGGGTCGAGCCAATGGGGCGTGACTTCCATGTCATTGTTCAAAAAAAGAATATATCGTCCGCAGGATGCTTCGGCTCCCACGTTGCAACCTCGGGAAAACCCCAGATTTTGATCGTTTAAGATGGCTTTCAGTCTGCCTGCTGCGGCTTGTTCCTGCAGCCACTGCCTGGTCCCATCAGTTGATCCGTTGTCCACCAGAATGATTTCAAATGATGCCTGGGCATCATGTTCATAGATGGAATCGATGCATACCCTGGTCAGTTCCAGCTTGTTAAAAACGGGGATGACGATGGAGACATCGGGTCGGGCGTCATGGTGACTCAAAGGCATGAATTCAACCTCTTCTGGCCGGAATCCGGCCAACAGAACCTGGGAAAGGGGCTATTTCAGTGTTTCAGGGGGAGAATTGCAA
>JAOZJV010000714.1 GCA_029935695.1 Candidatus Krumholzibacteriia bacterium
TGATCGGGCGGCGAGCTTTCTGAGTGAAGTGGGGCGGATGAAATATTTGAAACCGCTGTTCAGTGCTTTGCATGGAAATGCTGATACCAGGGAATTGGCTGCTAAGGTTTTTGCGGACAAACCTCCTTTGGGGCCCGGGTACAACGACGCCTTCAACGGAGGGTGCGCCAGCCCCGAATTTGGCAGTCCATTTCAAAGCCTGGAAGCCGATTCGAATGGTGAGTTAGTCTTCTGTGGGGTCGCCGGCTGGACCGGATCCGGCCGTGATACCGATTGGCTGACCATCATCGTTGGCGAAACCGGCCAGGTTGAATGGACTGTGGATGCCGAACAGGAGACCAATATTTTCCTCCTTGGCCCCCAAAATTGTGACACCGTCAATGTACTTTCGAGTGAAACCGCCGGTATCTGCAATCCCGTGACCTTGCTCTTGGAAGCAAGTCATCGAGCTCCCACCAGTACACAAGCTTTTATTTAAGTTTCTATTTGATGGGTCGAAATTTGAAAGTATAAACTTATTATCAAATCGCTTTTCTGGAGGGAAATAATCGTGATGCGGCCATTTATATTAATTCCATTTATCCTGGTTTTCTTTGGTGGGTCAGCAAACAATAGCATAGCGCAGGACTCCACCCTGGTCGATCTTTCCGACTTCAGCCTTGAAGAGCTGATGGATGTTAAGGTCGTAACCATTTCCCGCCAAACCGAGAGTATCCAGGGTGCTGCCGCGGCTGTTTTCGTCATATCTTCCGAGGACATCCGGCGCAGTGGAGCACATTCAATCCCTGAAGTGCTGCGACTGGCTCCGGGGTTGAATGTGGCCCGGATCAATTCCCACACCTGGGCAATCACCTCCCGTGGTTTCAACTCCCGTTTTGCCAACAAACTTCAGGTCCTGGTGGATGGACGGAGTATTTATTCTCCCATGTTCAGTGGTGTCTACTGGGAAAGTTCCTCCGTAATGCTGGAGGATATCGACCGCATCGAAATAATCCGGGGGCCGGGAGCAACCATGTGGGGCGCCAACGCCGTCAACGGCGTCATCAACATAATCACCGCCAAGACCCAACCGGAGAAAGAAGACTCATTTGTAACGCTCCAGGCGGGAAGTGACGTACTGTTTCGTGGTGCCGGAAGGATTGAGGGTAAATCAAGTGATAAGGGAGGCTGGCGCCTTTCTGCCCAGTACCTGAAGCATGACTCATCCGCCAGGGAATCCGGTGACGATTCCTTTGACGCCTGGGATGAACAATTGGCCAGGTTGCGCTGGGACCATCAACTGACCGAGCGGAACAATCTCACCATTACTGGTCATTATTTCCATAGTGAAATGGAAAATGAGTACCCGGACAACACTCCTTATCCTCCCTATTCACAGATTGGACTTGAAGAAGTTGAGTTCAGTACCGCCAGTTTTCAAACCATTTGGACCAGGGAATCATCCCCCACCGCAGGGTCAAAATTTGGGTTGTATTTCACCCATTTCGAACGTGAGGAATACCTGCTGAGAGAACTGAACAACATTATAGATTTGGATTTCCAGCATCATTTCAAGGCTCACCCCAACCATGCCTTTATCTGGGGCGGCATGTTCCGCTACATACACGACAACATGCGCGGACAACCAACCATGACCTTCATTCCCGACTCGAATAATGATCGGGTTTATGGTGCGTTTCTCCAGGATGACTGGTCCGTGATTCCCCGTCGCCTCAACCTGACCCTGGGTGGAAAATGGGAGTATCGGGAAAACACCGGCGATCAGTGGCAACCAAGTGCCCGAGTAGCATGGACCCCGAACCAGACTTCTACCTGGTGGGGTTCGGTGGCCCGGGCCGTGCGTGTGCCCAGCCGTATCAATCGCCATATCCAAATGGATATGAGCATTCTTCCGCCTGGAGCCATGTTCCCCAATTCTCCCGCCACATCTCTGTCAATGGTCGGAAGCGAAGATATGGTCCCTGAGGAGTTGATTGCCTACGAAACCGGCTTCCGATTCAAGGCGAGACACAATTTATCGCTGGATCTGGCTCTGTTCATCAACGAATACGATCAGCTACGGGTTTTGGAAATGGGTGCCCCGCAGCCCCATCCCATCCACGATCCACCCACAA
>JAOZJV010000161.1 GCA_029935695.1 Candidatus Krumholzibacteriia bacterium
CCGGCTTCCGAAATTTGCAGGAAGATAGTTTTGAGTTTTCGCCCCGGGTCAATCTTGTCCTGGGGCGAAATGGTATGGGGAAAACCAATTTATTCGAAGCACTGAATTTCTTTGCTCTGGGAAGATCTCACCAAGGCAGCAAATCCGATGAAATGATCGCTTTCGGAAGTGAAACCCTGCATGTGCGCCTGGAAGTGGAAGAAGACTCAGGACACACGATTCGTTGTGAATATGGACTGGACCGGGGTGGGGGACGCCGGTTTCGGGTAGACGGAGAGCCTGTCTCGCGACGTGCCGATTTGGTGGGATTACTGGCCACTGTGTTTTTCAATCCGGACAGTATTGTCCTGGTCAGAGGGGGGCCCCAGAACCGGCGACAGTTTGTGGACCAGGGCCAAGCGGAAACAGATCCCATTTATCTGGCCAGCCTGAGTGCTTTCACCAGGGCCCTCAAACAAAAAAGTGGCCTGCTGAGGGATATGAAAAAAGGCTTTGTTAATCACCAAAAAGGGCGTGAAGAACTGCAGGCCTGGAACAAAGAACTGGCCAACCATGCAGCGGTTATTTGTTTAGGAAGAATGGATTACGCCCAACATCTTTCTCCTTTTGCCCAGAAATGTCACCGGCAGTTAACAGAAAATGGCTCCCTGTTTGAGTTTGTGTACCAACCCAACTTGAAAACAGCCCAAAACCTACTTCCGGGCGATCCTGAAAAACAATTAAAAAAAAGCGAAATAGAAGCGGAAATTTTATCCGAATTTGACTATATTGCAGGAGATGAAACTCAACGAGGAAGGCCCCTGGCCGGCCCTCAGTTGGATGATTTTGAAGTTAGGTCCGCCGGTCTCGATTTGCGCATCTATGGTTCACAGGGCGAAACACGCACCGCAGCGGTGTCGTTAATTCTTGCTCGCGGGGACGTTCTGTTCAAAAGGCGAAAAATCAGGCCTGTTCTTTTCTTTGACGATATCTTCAGCGAACTGGATCGAGAGCGCTCGAGACGGCTCCAGGAAATGGCCTCCCGGTTGCATCAGGTTTTCATTGCAACCGCCCGCAGGGACGATGTCGAAGGATGGAATCCGGATCAACTGAAAGCCTGGCAAGTATCAGATGGGTGTTTCAAGAACATCACCCTCATGCCCTAATCAAACACACACAGGAGAATCTTCAAAGGTGACTCGTCGAGGAGACAAGACCGGCCCTCAACCGGTTTCAGGTATCCTGAAAACAGTCCTGCGCCAATGCGGCCTGGATCAGCGCCTACAGCAACGCGAGCCCCTTGATGCCTGGAAAGAAGTTGTGGGCGCAGAAATAGCCCAACATTCCAAGGCTGTAGATATCAAAGAAGGCGTCCTTATTCTGGAGGCCGATCATGGAGCATGGCGGCAGGAATTAACCCTGCTTCTGCCTATGGTCATCAATAAATTCAACGCCCTTTATGGGGAAGGTACTGTCACGGATATCCAATGGCGGAACCAACCTGGCCAGGGCAGGAAGCGTTACAGTAGAAAATGAGCGATCAGGTTATTCCAGAAAACTCCGGAACACCCAAAAAGAAATCGGAATACAACGCCCAGGGAATTCAGGTTCTCAAGGGCCTGGAGGCAGTTCGCAAGCGCCCGGCCATGTACATTGGTGATACAGCCCTGCGGGGACTTCATCACCTTGTATACGAAGTGGTGGACAACTCTATTGATGAGGCCATGGCAGGCTTTTGCGACGACATCCAGGTGACTATTGGTGAAGGCGATATCATCACCGTGGTGGATAACGGTCGCGGTATTCCTGTGGACATGCACAAAACCGAAGGCAAGCCGGCTTTGGAAGTTGTTTTGACCAGTCTGCATGCAGGCGGAAAATTCGATTCCGACAGCTATAAAGTCTCCGGTGGTTTGCATGGCGTTGGTGTCAGTTGTGTGAATGCTCTTTCGGAATGGTTACGCGCAGAAGTTCGTCGTGAGGGAAAAATCTACGAAATGAATTTTGAACGCGGAGATCGTATTGGCGAGATGAAGGAAATCGGGACTTACCCCAAAGGGGAAAACGGAACCACCATTGCCTTCAAGCCTGACCACCAAATTTTCCCGGAACGTGTTTTTTCGTTCGACACCCTGCGTGCGCGTTTGCGTGAACTGGCCTTTTTGAACCGTGGTGTTTCCATCACGATCAAAGACGAGCGCAAAGAAATTGAACGCGAAGAGATGTTCCACTATGAAGGTGGCATTGTTGAATATGTGCGCTGGTTGAACGAAGGCCGCACTCTGGTTTGTGCCGAGCCAATTTATATCAACGGTGAAAAAGATGGCATCCAGGTTGAGATCGCCATGGATTACAACGACACCTACAGCGAAGCGCTTTTCACTTTTGCCAACAACATCAACACCACCGAAGGCGGAACACACCTTTCGGGTTTCCGGGCCGGGCTCACCCGAACGCTTAATGTTTTTGCAACCGGCAGCGGTCTCTTGAAAAAAGACATGAAGGGTTTAACGGGTGATGACGTGCGGGAAGGCCTTTGCGCCATCGTTGCCGTGAAAATTCCCGAACCCCAATTTGAAGGACAAACCAAAACCAAACTGGGCAACACCGAGGTCAAGGGACAGGTGGAGTCTTTGGTCAATACCCACCTTGCTGAGTATCTGCAAGAGCATCCCAAAGAAGCCAAGGGCATCATCAACAAATGCATCCAGGCCGCCCTGGGCAGAGAAGCAGCTCGCAAGGCTCGTGATTTAACCCGGCGCAAAAGTGCCCTGGATTCAGCTGCTTTACCGGGAAAATTGTCCGATTGCAGCAGCAGAATACCCGAAGAATGCGAAATTTACCTGGTTGAGGGCGACAGTGCCGGAGGCAGCGCCAAACAAGGTCGCGACAGACGATATCAGGCTATTTTGCCTTTGAAGGGTAAAATCCTGAATGTGGAAAAAGCCCGCCTGGACAAGATGCTCAACAACGATGAAGTACGAACCATCATCACGGCCCTTGGCACGGGCATTGGCGCGGGTATTTTCGACATCACCAAACTTCGTTATCATAAAGTCATTATCATGACAGATGCCGATGTTGATGGCGCTCATATTTTGACGCTGATTTTGACACTGTTTTTCCGCCACTTCCGCGAGATTATTGAAAACGGCTACATGTACATTGCCGAGCCACCTTTGTACCGGGTCAAAAAAGGTAAAAAAGAAATCTACGCATTCAATGAGGAAGACAAGGACCGCCTGGCCGAAGAGATGGGGCCAAGGGGTGTATACGTGCAGCGCTATAAAGGTCTTGGTGAAATGAATCCTGACCAGCTGTGGGAAACAACCATGGACCCGGACAGCAGAACCATGACTCGTGTGACCATCGAAGAAGCAGCTGACGCCGATCACATTTTCACCATCCTGATGGGCGACGATGTGGAACCGCGCCGCCGTTTCATCGAAGAAAATGCAACCCAAATCAAACTCGAGGATCTGGATATTTAGTAATATTACTAAATGCCGGGCCTTAAAAGTAATATTTAACGAAGAGGGCAAGGATGTCTGACGACAAGTTCAATGATGACGAACTGAACAACCCGGGAAATGACGAAAACATTCCCGAGGGTGGAGCGGTTCCAAATCAGCCAGGCGAAACAATAATAGTCACAAACATCTCGGACAAGATGCGCACGTCATATATGGAGTACTCCATGAGCGTGATCATCAGTCGTGCTCTGCCGGATGTGCGCGATGGTCTGAAGCCGGTGCACCGCCGGGTGCTGACGGCCATGAACGATCTGAATCTGCAGCCTGGTCGGCCGTACCGTAAGTCGGCCAAGATCACTGGTGATACCACCGGTAACTATCATCCCCATGGTACCACAGCTGTGTACGACACCCTGGTGCGCATGGCCCAGGATTTCAGCTTGCGGTATCCGCTGGTTGACGGGCAAGGGAACTTTGGCTCCGTTGATGGCGACAACGCTGCAGCCGAACGTTATACCGAAGCGCGCCTGACCAAGTTTGCCACCAACACCATGGTGGACCTGGACAAAGAGACGGTGGACTACATTCCCAACTACGACGGCTCTCGCATGATGCCGTCGGTGATGCCTTCAAAGGTGCCTAATCTGTTAGTGAACGGTGCTGATGGTATTGCCGTGGGTATGGCCACAAAGATTCCGCCCCACAACATGGGGGAGGTGTGCGACGGCTTGGTCGCCCTGCTGGATAACCCAGACATGGAACCGGTGGACATGCTGGAATACATCAGTGGTCCTGATTTTCCCACCGGAGGAATTATTCACGGTAAACGCGGCATTTTCAACTATGTGACCACCGGCCGGGGCAGAGTGGTGGTTCGGGCCCGAACGGAAACCCAACTGCTGGACAACGGCAAGAGCCAGATCATTGTCAACGAATTGCCGTACCAGGTGAACAAGGCATCGCTCATTGAAAAGATCGCCAACCTGGTGCGCAGTGGGGCCCTCGAAGGTATCACCGACCTGCGGGACGAAAGCGATCGCGACGGCATGCGCATCGTCATCGTGCTGAAAAAGGAAGCTTTCCCCCAGGTGGTGCTGAACAAGCTCTACACCCAAACCATGATGCAGAATACTTTTGGCGTGATCAACCTGGCCCTGGTGAACAACCGGCCCAAGGTGATGACTTTGAAAGAGGGCATGGATGAGTTCCTGAAGTTCCGCGAAGAAGTGATCATTCGCCGCATCCAGTATGAGTTGCGCAAAGCCGAAGAGCGGGCCCATCTGCTTGAAGGTTACCGCATCGCTTTGGATAACATTGATGAGATTGTCGAGATCATCAAAAAGAGCGATTCGCCAGACACGGCTCAGGTCGCCTTGATTTCCCGCTTTGGTTTGAGCGAAATTCAATCCAAAGCCATTCTGGAAATGCGCCTGGCGCGCCTGACTGGCCTTGAACGACAGAAAATTGAAGACGAATACGCTGCCTTGATCCAGCGAATCAGCGAACTGAAAGCCATTCTCGACAGCCGCGATCTGGTGTTGAACATTGTGCGCGAGGAGATTGAAGAAGTTCGTAACGCCTACGCCGATCCCCGTCGCACTTCCATCGTGGAGGACGAGGGCGAAATCGACATTGAAGATCTCATTGCCGACGAGCCCATGGTTGTGACCATCAGCAACCAGGGTTATGCCAAGCGCATCGCCCTGGATACGTACCGTCAGCAGGGCCGCGGCGGCAAAGGCATCACCGCCATGGGCACCAAGGACGAGGATTTTGTTGATAACCTGTTCATCGCTTCGACTCACCAATACCTGTTGGTGCTGACGGAAAAAGGACAGCTCTATTGGCTCAAGGTGTACCGCATACCAAAGGGCGGACGCACCGCCAAGGGCACGCCCATTGTAAACCTGATCCAAATTCAGCCCGGCGACAAAATCCATGCGATTTTACCCATCAGGGAATTCAGCGACGGCCGCTTCCTGGCCCTGGCGACCAACCTGGGTATCATCAAACGGACCCCGTTGAAGGCCTTCAGTAACGTGCGCAAGGCCGGTATCCGCGCCATCAACCTGCTTGAGGGCGAATACCTGATCGCCGCCCGGGAAACCGATGGCAACAGTGACATCATCATGGCCAGCAGCAGCGGCCTTTCGATTCGGTTCCACGAAACAGACTGCCGCAGCATGGGACGCACGGCTCGCGGTGTGCGCGGCCTGGCGTTGAACGAAGGACAGAAAGTGATTGGAATGGTCACGGTCCACCGTGACGAAGAAGGCAACTTCCCTGAGGATGTGGCCCTGCTCGCCATCACTGAAAATGGCTACGGAAAACGCACCCCACTGGGTGACTACCGAACCCAGCGACGCGGCGGCAAGGGCTTGATCACCATCAAGTGCAGCGACCGCAACGGCTCTCTGTTGGGTATCCGCGATGTGTTCCCCGGTGAAGAGTTGATGGTTATCACCCGCAACGGAATCATGATTAGGATTTCGCTGGATTCGGTGAGCCTGCAGAGCAGAAACACCCAGGGTGTGCGGATTATCAATCTGAAGAACAACGATCTTGTTGGCTCGACGGCGAAGATCGGCGTGGAGGCGCTGGAGGACGCTGAAGAGGTGTTGGCCGAAAGCGACGGCACAGTGGAGGAGGAGATCACCAGTGGCGATGAGCCGGTGGAGGAAACCTCGACAGAGCCAGAGGATGATGGAGACAATGTAGAGTAACAGCGTTTCCTGAAAGTGAAAAACCGCCGGTGCCCTAAAGGGCCGGCGGTTTTTTTTATGGAGTGCAGCGGAAATTTTGGTTCAGCTTTTGCTTGGTGTGGTGATTAACGAAAGGGGAGGAATATGAAAAAGGAATCGGTTGAAATCAAGGAAAATGAGCCACGGCTAATGGATCGGGTCAAGACAATTATTCGGTTGAAGCACTATAGCCGGAGGACAGAGAAGGCCTATACAGGGTGGATTTTGCGGTATATTTATTTTCACAACAAGCGCCATCCCGCAAAAATGGGTAAGCCGGAAATAACATCGTTTTTAAGTTACATGGCAGTGAAAAGAAAAGTCAGTGCATCGACGCAAAACCAAGCCCTGGCCGCCCTGTTGTTCCTATACCGTGATGTCCTGGGTGTAGATTCGATGTGGCTGGATTCAGTTATCAGAGCCAAGCCAAGGACAACCCTGCCTGTGGTTTTGTCGAGGGGAGAGGTTCGGCTTCTGCTTTCAAACATGGAGGGGACCACCCTATTAATGGCCACGCTTTTATATGGGGCAGGCCTGCGGCTGTTGGAGTGTTGCAAACTAAGGATCAAGGATGTAGATTTTGTTCGAAACCAACTGGTCATTCGTCGGGGAAAAGGGGGAGTAGACCGGGTTGCAATATTTCCCAACGGGGCAAGAGAAGCGCTGACTTTGCAGGTAAAAAAATCTGAAGAGCTGCATACGGCCGACCGTCAGCGTGGTGCCGGATGGGTTTTGTTGGATGATGCCCTGAGGACCAAATACCCCAACGCCGGCAGGGAGATCGGTTGGCAGTGGGTTTTTCCGGGAACACGGGTTCACATAGAAAAAGAAACAGGAAATGGTTGGCGACACCATTTGAACGAAAGTGTTTTACAAAGAGCAGTAAAAGAGGGTGCCCGAATGGCAAAAAGTCACAAAAGGGTGACTTGTCATGTTTTGCGGCACTCCTTTGCGACTCATTTGCTGGAAGACGGGCAAGATATTCGAACCATCCAACAATTGCTTGGACACAAGGATGTCCGGACGACGATGAAATACACACATGTTTTGGAAAGAGGACCACTTGGGGTCAAAAGCCCCTTGGATCGATTGTGATTTTGGCTGTAAAGGGGAGATATTACGAAGGAGAAGATAACAAATGAAACATGCTTTGGATTCTTCGGCGGTTTATTCAGGATAGTTTGTAATGTGTAGTTTTGTTAACTTCTGTTGACGCAACGGGTTTTGGTTTGTAATGTGAGTTGATGTTGAGTTTTCATGATTAGCGAGGAAATTCGCCGTTGGTTTGGTTAGGAACAATCGAATAGTTGTTAGGCGAATACTAAAAATCTATCAGGCGAGGAGGAAGGCACGATGGCAGCAGT
>JAOZJV010000715.1 GCA_029935695.1 Candidatus Krumholzibacteriia bacterium
TGTTCATTCACCAAAGCAACAATTTTCAAGCCTTTGTTGTCGGCAGTGGGTTTCATCATCCTGGCAACGCTGTCCACTATTCGGGGCAGATCGATTGGCTCAATATTCAGGTCCATTTTCCCGGATTCCACTTTGGAAAAGTCCAGTATTTCATTGATGATAGTCAGAAGTTGCTCTCCCGAATGATGAATAATTTCAAGGTTATCTTTCTGTTCGGGTGACATATCCGTATCCATCAGCAGGTCAGCCATGCCCAGAATCCCGTTCATGGGCGTTCGGATTTCATGACTCATGTTGGCCAGAAACAGACCTTTGGTCTGGTTTGCCTGGTCGGCTTCATTGACCGATTTGACCAGATTTTTTTCGTGCTCCTGGATGGTGGTGAGCATTTCGTTGAAGGAGTTGGTCAATTGTCCCGTTTCATCATTGCTCGTGACGTCAACCCGCAACGAATAATTCTTTTCCCGGGAAACGGTTGTCACAGTTTGGGCCAAACTGATCAAGGGCCCGGATATGATCATCTGCAACCGGTGCCCCACCAGAATGATGAGTAAAAGAGTGATCAGGAAAACAGAAACCAGGAACTTGGCCAGCTGGATTTTCTGACTGACCAGCGGATCCAGGGAAAAGATCATATGGAGTTTCCCAATTTCAGTTTTATCATAGCGGACAGGTTGATCTACATATGCAAACCCTTTACCGAAAACCACATAACCCCTGTTAAACGGGACTGTGTCGGGTGGGTGAACACCAAGATTTTCTTTCATATTTTCAATAGCGGAAAGAGATCCTTCAATTCCCTTGGCTGCCAGAACAATCTGTTCGTGGTTGTGCAGCAATGCTGAAGAAAAACCAGGGAGGTTTTCAAGAGAGTTCAGCGTTTCCTTTGCCACCTCATGATCTTTAAAAATGATGGCAGTGGTGCTGTTGTCGGCAATTATCATGGCAGTGGAAAGCAGGTTTGCTTCCAGATTTTCCTGATAGGAGCGACTCTGGAAATTCCACACTGCAGTTCCGATTGCCACCATGGCTGTCAAAGAAGTAAGCACCAGGATCAAGTTGATCTTCAGGCCGATAGACAGGCTTTTGAAGGGGGTGATCATAGTTTTTCCTCCTGGTAGATGGCTGCCACCTTGAGGAATCTTGAACTGAACCCGATTCCAGCCCTTTGGGCCGCGTCCAGGTTGACTGAAAACCGGGGCTGTCCGTTTTCGAGGTACAACTGGATGATACCACCGCGGGCATTGAAGTCAGGAGCATCACCCACTGTGAGAACTCCAAATGGTGGTTCCCCCTCTTGCCAAACTGCCAAGTTCTTTTCGAAGTGATCCTGTGAAATAAAGAGGATCCGGCAGGGTGGCATCACATCTTCAAGCTGGAGACGTATCAGGTTTTGTTTCTCACCCTTGATTTTTTTGTCTGACAGTTCGTCAAAGGCCAGAAAGACATCTTCATTCCCGGCCACGCCCAGGGAAATTTCTCCACTACCGAGTTCCGGGGAATTGTCGGGCCACTGAACGAAAGGTGCCATTTTCAGGACTAACGCGGCATGAAGCCGAGGTAATTGATCCAGGCTGATGGTTTTCTCGGTTGAGGATGCCAGTTGAGGGAATGCCAGAGTAGCCAGCGCAATAACCAGGCTGCAAAGCCTGATGCACCGGCCAAAACGAAGGCAATCTCCGCCTGGTCGTCTCATTAGAAATTCCATTTAACTTCAAAATATACGGATCTTCTGATCCATGCGGGCTGATCGGCCATGCCCGCGTAATTGAATTCCTGATGGTCCTTGTTGAGTAGGTTGCGACCGCCCAACACCAGGTCAAATGCCGGTGCCGGCCCCCAGGACAAGCGAAGATCCAATTCACTGTAGTCACCTACATTTCTGGGGTCAGCCATCAATTCGTCGGTAAAACGGAACCAGACATCCGCTTCCCAGGCGGGCGCCGGATTGAATAGACCGCGCAAGGAAACCTGATGTTTGGGCGTGGTCATGACTGCCATGCCATTGGTCTGTCCAGGTTCACTACCCGCTGCCTTGAAATCCCAATTACTGTAGGCGAGTTGCAGCTGTGCTTGTTTAGAGGCTTTCCAGTTGAAGGAAAGCTCTCCCC
>JAOZJV010000716.1 GCA_029935695.1 Candidatus Krumholzibacteriia bacterium
ACATCGGCTCGGTTTATTCTGCCGAAAACGACATCATTTATGATGGCATTCATCGACCCGGCGCACGGTTGGTTTCTTTTGCCCATGTTCTGAAAGCGGATGTTTTCCCCCTGGCGGGAATTCTCAAACTTTTACTCGAATTGGGACGCCGCACCATGAGTGCGGAAGTGGAAATCGAATTCGCCGTGGTTCTGGGTGATGGCAAACTCACCGATCATCAGTTTGGCTTTCTGCAGATTCGACCCCTGGCTGCAGGATACGAGGCGCCGGAAATTTCTGAAGAGATTCTCAATAATTCTGATGCCCTCATTTCCACCGATGTGGCTCTGGGCAACGGGCGGATTTCAGAAATCAGGGATATCCTGTATGTGCCTCCTGAACTCTTTGACCGCAGCAAGACCATGGAAATAGCTGAAGAGATCAGCCAGTTGAATCACCAGTTTGTGGGCGAGGCCACCCCGTATCTTTTGATGGGTCCGGGGCGTTGGGGATCATCAGATCGGTGGCTGGGTATCCCTGTGCGCTGGGATCAGATCTCGGGGGCCCGGGTTATTGTAGAAACAGATTTGGACGACTTTAAGGTCACTCCCAGTCAGGGATCCCATTTTTTCCAAAATCTGACCAGCTTTCAGGTGGGGTATCTGACAGTGAATTCAACCACGGGCACGAGCCGCCTGGATTGGGATTGGTTCGCCAGACAGAAACCAGAATATGAGGGTAAGTTCGTCCGCCGGATACACTTGAGAGAACCGCTGACCATCCTCATTGATGGCCGCAGCAGGCAAGGCGTGGTGCTGAAACCAGGAAGTGTGATGGGGGCCGATTCCTGAGCATTTCCTGAACTGGTGAAAACTCCAGTTTTTCCTTGCTCAAAACCCGTTTGAAGCCGATTTTTCAGCCGCATTTAGTTAAGTGGTGCAGGATGCCGGGCCTCCGTCCGGACCAACCTGCACGAGGAAAAACACCCATTTGGGGGATTATCATGGCACACGACACTTCATTCAATCCGTTCGAAATGGCACGCCAACAATTCGACAAGACTGCCGACCTGATCGGTTTGGACGACGGCACCCGCTCCCTCTTGCGCAGCCCTTTGCGCGAGTTCCACTTCAGCATTCCCGTGCGTATGGACGACGGCACCGTGCAAGTTTTTCAGGGCTTCCGTGTTCAGCACAACGATGCACGCGGACCCAGCAAGGGCGGCATCCGTTTTCATCCTCAGGAAACAATTGATACGGTGCGCGCTCTGTCCATGTGGATGACCTGGAAATGTGCCGTGGCTGATATTCCTCTTGGTGGTGGCAAAGGTGGCGTGATCTGTGATCCCCACAACCTGAGCGCCCGCGAACAGGAAGCCATCTGCCGTGGTTGGGTTCGCCAACTTGCGCGCAATGTGGGGCCGGTGGCTGATGTGCCTGCTCCCGATGTGATGACCAACCCCCAGCACATGCTGTGGATGCTGGACGAATATGAAGCCATCAATGGAGGTCACTATCCTGGCATGATCACCGGCAAGCCCGTGGGCATGGGAGGCAGCCTCGGCCGCACCGAAGCCACTGGCTATGGCGTGATCTACTGCCTGCGTGAAGCACTGCAGGAGTTGGACATGAACGCAGCGGACACCACCATGAGTGTGCAGGGCTTTGGCAACGTGGCTCAGTACGCCATCGAACTTTATAATGAGATGGGTGGCAAGGTCGTCTGTGTTTCCAGCTGGGATCAGGAAGAACAGACTACTTACGCTTTCTACCGCAAAAGTGGTGTTGATCGGGATGAACTGATGAGCATCACTGACCGTTTTGGTGGCATCGACAAGATCAAAGCCAAAGATGCCGGTTATGATGTTCTGCCCGGTGATGACTGGATCAAACAGGACGTGGACATTCTGCTGCCCGCCGCCCTGGAAAACCAGATCACCGAGAAAAATGTCGATCTCATCGCTGAACGCGTGAAGATCATCGCCGAAGGTGCCAACGGTCCAACCACTCCCGAAGCCGACGCTGTCATTGAAAAACGAGGCATCTTCATGATTCCCGATTTCCTGGCCAACGCCGGCGGCGTGACCTGCAGCTACTTCGAGCAGGTGCAGTGCAACATGAACTACTTCT
>JAOZJV010000162.1 GCA_029935695.1 Candidatus Krumholzibacteriia bacterium
TGTCTAATCGCTAATGTTATCTAAAATTCCTATTAATTTTCTAGCAAAGGCAACCATGCCTCAACCCTACCAAACCCTCTGCCTGATCTCATTTTCGTGATCGAGAACTTTCATCGATCACTGCATGTGAAATTGACCGCTCCCACAAAAAACTTAGTGTAGAGATCGTAATCTACACAGCCAACCGAGTGATTACTCTGTTGAAGACATTATGGATAATAAGGCCCAGAAGTGGAAACATTTCAAAGGTGACAACCCCACCGATGAAACAACCATGTTCAGAGAGAAGGGACGAGCACGGGCCATGGCGTGAACGGAAAAATCAGCAAGATCAAATGCAGGATGAAACTCTGTCTCACCATTCTAGCTAGCAGAAAAGATACTATCAGTTATCAGAACGGAGTTGTGGATATGGGAATCGATCAATACCACCCCACCATCCATCTTGAGAACCTTCTCCACCAGAATTTCATGTTTCCAATAGTCGCCAAACCGGCGGCGATATGTGCTTCAGACTTATCTTAATTTGGTATGCTGCCTTCATGATTTCCCTCAAACTCAAAAATGGATAGTTTAGTATTGTCTCCAAACATACTAACATGTTTTCATCATGCAATTCAAAACCCCCGAATTACGGGAAAGGACCACCCCATGCCCCGCCTGCTGAACAAATTCCTGATCCTCATGCTTCTGGCCGCCACCCCGGCAACCGCCTGCACCAATTTCATCGCCTCCAAGAAGGCCACGGCCGACGGATCAGTCATCGTCACCTACACCTGCGATGGAGAGTTCCACCCCATCCTGCGCAATTTTCCAGCGGCCGATCATGGTCCTGACGACTACTTCGAAATCAAAACCTGGGGCGGAAAAGTTCTGGGCAAAGTCAAACAACCGGCCCACACCTTTGCCGTTATCAACCTCATGAACGAAAACCAGGTGGCCATCGGCGAAACCACCACCGGCGGTCGTGAAGAACTCACCAACCCTGAAGGAATGCTGAGTTACTGGCGCCTCATGCAATTGACGTTGATGCGGGCAGAATCAGCCCGGCACGCCATCAAGGTCATGGGCCAGCTGGTGGATGAATACGGCTACAACAGCACCGGCGAATCGTTCGCCATCGGTGATGCCGACGAAGCCTGGATCATGGAGATGGTCGGCCCCGGACCTGGCGGCAAAGGGGCCCACTGGGTGGCCCTGCGGGTGCCCGACGGTTATGTCAGTGCCTACGCCAACCGTGGACGCATCGACACCTTCGACATGGATGATGACGACAACTGTCTGCACAGTGGCCCGGAAATGGTCGATTTTGCCAAAGAGAACGGATGGTACAGTGAAGACGACGGGCCGTTCAGCTGGTATAAAGCTTTTCACCCAGCCAAACCCCAGAAACTGCGCTACACCGCCGCCCGGGTGTGGAGCCTGTTCCGGCGGTGCGCGCCCTCTCAAAACTTTTCTCCTGATTTTCAGCGGGGCAATGCCGATGCCGAACCTTACCCCCTGTGGATCAAACCCGACGAAAAACTGGACGTGGCGGCCGTCTTCGATCTCATGCGCGACCACTACGAAGGCACCGATTACGACATGACTCAGGGTATGGACGCAGGCCCTTATGGCAACCCTTCCCGGTGGCGTCCCATGGGGTTTGAAGTGGACGGCAAACAGTACACCTGGGAACGTCCCATCTCCACCCAGCAGACGGGTTTTTCCATGGTTACCCAGTCGCGTTCATGGTTGCCCGACCCCGTGGGCGGATTGACATGGTACGGCCTGGACGACACCTGGTTCACCTGCTACGTGCCACTGTACTGTGGAATCGACGCCATTCCCGAATCTTATGCCCGTGGCGGACTTAACCAGTTCAGCTGGGATTCGGCCTGGTGGACGTTCAATTTCGTCTCCAATTATGCTGCCTTGAAATACTCGTACATGAGCCCGGACATCCGCACCGTGCAGAACCAACTGGAAGGACAGTTCCTGGCCCTTCAACCAGCGGTGGAAAAAACCGCCGCCGAATTGGCCGGGAAAGATCCAGAGCTGATGAGAGCGTATTTGACGGACTACTCAGTGCAACACGCTGAAGATGTGGTGCGCAAATGGCGGGACCTGGCCGAGTATCTTTTGACCACCTACAACGATGGTTACGTGAAGGATGACAATGGTCGGGTGACAGAGAAAGGTTATCCGGAATCCTGGTTGCGGGCGGTGCTGAAACAGCGTCCCGAGCAGTTCCTTTTGCCATCGGATGATACACTTTCCGAACCGGCCGATTATTAGCAGGAGGGGATCGTCTATGAAAAACCGAATGATTTTGACGGCACTCTCTCTGATGCTGATCCTGTCCCCAGGCAGGGCAGCGGCTGAGAGTTCTTCCTTCCAGATGCCCAGGGATATGAAAGCTCTCTTGCCTGCCTCTGCTGATATGGTTCTGGCCGTTTCTTCACTGAATGAACTGGACGAACTCTGGCGGCAAATATTGCCTGACAGCCCGGATCGGGAAACTGCATCTCTGTCCCATTTTATCGGTACCATTGACCCGGAATTCACCGAATACATAGACCGGGACAAACCCTTTCTGGCTGTCTTTAATCTTCAGGCCATCATGAGCGAATCGCCCTTTCAAATCACCGGATTGATGGCACTGAAAGACAAGAATTTTCAGATGGACATGGTGCCTGGGCTGGAAAAGTTTTCCCCTGTCAGAAAAGGAAGCTACATAGCCGTCAGCACGGACCCGAGTTGGGCACCCGCGCATGAAGAACCACTCTGGGCTGAAGCTCTGGAAGGTGGAGTGTTGAGTGGGTCCATATACCTTGGTAATATAATCGAAGCCAACCGCTTTCTCATGGAAATGGGCCTTTCAATGCTTGAAGATCCCGCCCTTGATTCCACAACCGAATCCACCATTGCCTCGGCAAAAATACTCCGCTCCCTGCTGAATTCCACTCAAAGTCTCGAATTTAAACTGACCCAGGACGACCAAACCCTCAGCAAGGATCTGGTGCTGCAAACCAAGCCTGGCACCGCCCTGGAACCTGGCCCTCAGCCATCATTCGACGATGCGCTCCAACTGACCCGCTTCCTTCCTGGAGGTGAAAGCCTGCTCTCGGTTTCCGCCTTTGATCAGAGTAAACAGGCAGACCTTTACAAGGATTATTACCTGGCATCTCTCCAGACAACCATGGACCAGATGGAGCCTGCTGTTGCCCAGCGGTACCAGGCCTGGTACAAAGACTATCTTGAGGCCATGGAAATCTCTTTTGCACCCTCAGCCATGACTCTTCGCTTCGAAAAAGACAACTCATCTTTCCAGAACATCATCCAAAGCGACAATCCTGAAACCCAATGGAATCAGCTGGTTGAGCTGGGTAACGGCATGAATGAATTCGGCATGGGACTGGAGCTGATACCGGTGGCCGTCCCCCCGTTCAAGGGGCACGACATTGCCGGTTGGGTCATCGTCAAAAATGAAGACGACTGCATGCGGGTGTTGGCCCAGCGTGGAAATATGCCCTTCGAAGGCCCTGTGAATAACACAGGACTCTTCTCCATCCTGCGTTTTTTGCCCGATAATGTTTATCTGGCCCGGGTGGATGAGTACCTGCTTTTCTGTGGTGGAAATAATCTGCGATTGATGAAAGAATTAATCAGCCGAGTGGACGAAGGCAAAGGTAAGGTGGATCCACGCCTGAAGAATCATGGTCGCCATGTGCAATTTGCGTCGGTGGGCGATTTAAATGCTCTCTGGGCTGTGCTCATTGAGATGACTGAAGATTTAGCTGGCCAGGAAGACCTTCCCTGGCTGAGTGATCAGCCACTTCCATTCAAGCAAACATATGAGATTGACGGCAGCACTTACCAATTCCATCTGGAAATGGAAAAATCAACTGTTCGGTCTCTGATCAAAGGCATCATGGATATGGAGCCGGAATAGGGTGAGCCATTTGCGTCTTGTTTTAATCACCGTTATGGCAGCCGTGGTGCTGATGGCCACAGCTGCCCATGCTGCTCCCTCATTGCAGGTTTACATAGACACGACTCCCTCTGGCGGAAAACTGGATATCCGGCCGGGAACCTACGTTGGACCGGTGGTCATCACAAAACCCATCATCATTGATGGCCACGGCAAAGTCACGCTCCACGGCCGGAGCAAGGGCACGATCATGACCATCGAGTGCGATGGTGTGGAAGTGCGGGGCATGCACCTTACTGCCTCGGGCCGCTCCCACGATCAGGTTGATGCAGGGGTGCTCATCGAAGCGGACAATGTGCTGTTCGAAAACAACACCCTCGACAATTGTCTCTTTGGGGTGCACGTCTCCAGTGGCGATCACAATGTCATCAGGGGCAACGTCATTTCGTCACTTATTGATCGTGACATAGTCCTGCGCGGTGAAGGCGTGCGTCTTTGGTACAGCCGTTATAATCTTATCGAGAACAACATTATTTTCCAGGTGCGGGACATGGTCCTGGCCAGTTCGCCCTACAACAAGGTGTTCGGCAACAAAATCTCCGGCGGCCGCATGGGCATGGAGCTGGTTTATTCCCAGGCCACGGAAATTGCTTTCAACATTCTGACTGGAAACGAGCACGGCATTGTGGGGGTTTATTCAGACAGCCTTTACATCCACCACAACCAGATCATGCACCAGGACAAACTCGCCGGATCAGCCGTGGCCGTCAAAGGCAGCTCGCAAACCCGCATTGAATACAATGATATTCTGGATTGCGCCGTTGGACTCACAGCCAACTCCCCCATTTTTCCCGAAGATATTCTCTACCTGCTCGGCAATACCTTTGCCTACAACAGCGTCGCCATGTTCTTCTATGGCGACCGCGGCGGCCACATCATCCACGGCAACCACTTTCAGGGGAACTTCCAGCAGGTGGCTGTGACGGCACCATCAAGCGCCATCGACAACGACTGGCTGGGAAACTACTGGCAGGATTATGTGGGATTTGACAGGGACGGCGATGGCGTTGGCGACAAACCCTACACCATTTTTCTCTATTCAGATCGTATCTGGATGGATCGATCCATGGCCAAATTCTACCGGGGCTCACCCAACCTGGAGATCATCGACTTTGTGGAACGGCTGGTGCCGTTTTCGGATCCGGATATTATTCTGCAGGATCCTAAGCCGATGATGAAGGTCAGGTAATTCTAAGAATTATTATTTATGCATTGATTCAAACAACCGTATGCCCATATGAGTTAAGCGGTATTTTTGCAAGCGACTGGTGGGTTTTTCCGGAATGGTCATTTCGATTAACTCCAGGTCCAACAGTCGTCTAATTTGTTTGTGAAGCTCTCCTGAAACTGTTTTGTGTCCCAGCCTTTCAGCCAGCTGAGCTTTGCCCATTTCAACGTCTTTGATAAAAACAAATATCCTTGCAGCCAATGGTGACTCTAGCCGTGACTCTAGCCGTGACTCTGTTATGGCTGTTTGAGAACCTTCAAAAACAGGACATTTGACATTAATTCTGAAAATGTCCCCTTCAATCATCTCGGGATCTTCATCACCGTAAATATTTCCGTATTTCATCATGGTCCGCATCCCGGACCCCAACTCATCAGCACGGTGGATTTCTCGAAAAAATGCTGCAATTACCGGATTTTTGGGGAAAGGGGTAAACGTTGCAGGGTCCAGTATTCCAAAACCATGGGGGTTACTGCTGTTTTCAGTACGGACCAGCCCATGTTCAATGATCAGCTTCGCAGGAAAAGCATTACGATACTCCCTGTGAATTAGAATATTTGAAGCGACTTCCCTGAAAATTGCATCACGGATACTGATGCGATTAGTTCCCTCTAAATAAAAAGGATCTGCCAAATGTTTCTGAACAAAAGCGATAATACGTTCATAGCTTTCCACAAGATTGGTAGTGACAAGATCACGATCATCGTAACGATCGATATTGACCTTCCGCAAAATCAAATCGGTTCGGTGATGAGGAACAGCTGAAAGAATAACACTATCTTTACCCAGCAGAAGAATACCGGCAAGCGTGACACCACTTTCTCCGTTTTCCGGATCGGTCTGAAATATCTGAGCACTCTTCAATAGTTGCAGGTCGTCCATGTGAACCCATGGATGATCTTCTCTCCACACACTGGCTAATCTGCGGCATTTTGCAATCAGATCGACACGCAAATCATCAAGCCCAACAAACGGATAGATTTTATTTTCCGAGTAGGTCGTTTGTTTGCGGTGATAGAGTTCAGCTACCTGTTGGGAATGGTCGGTTATATCGAAATCACCATCTTCGTTCCGGTCAAAAATACGCCCCTTACACCGATGAACCTGAGAACTTTCCGGAATGAAAATATGGAGAATCATCTTCCCTTCAAATTCCATTTCACCGATGGACAAATAGGAAGGAGGATTAATTTTTTGCGGATTATTGATGGCGGTTACAAAATCTTTTTTGATCTGCTCAACCCGACCCAAGTCAACACCAGTAATTTCACCAGCATCACTCACACCAAGCAACAAATCTCCACCGTGACGATTGAGAAATGCACAGACAGTTTCATAAACATCTTTATTAAGAGTGTTGCGACATTTTTTGAACTCAACAGAGATGGATTCTCCATTTTTGATCAGTAACTTGAGATCTGTCATCCAATTCCTCTAGGAATAATCCCCCCGCTTAAAAATAAAGAACCCACTACCAGCACTGACCAGCCCAATAAAAATCGGATACACCATAGCCCAGATCAGATACCCTGTGCGCCCAAAATTATCCAAAATGACATAAGCCGAAGGCCCCAGCAAAACCAGCTGCGGATCAAACAGCAACATCGAAGCCGTACGGAAAGACTGCAGAGGATTGGCCAATGAAATACCAATGGCCCATTCAGGCGGCAGGCCTTCCTTGATGAGCACAGCCAGCATGATGAGATCCAGGAAAAGCAACAATACCAGCCAGGTGACAAAGGCGCCGCCCTGGGCTACATCCGTTGAACGGGATAAGGTGGAAATCAACATGCCAATACCCAGGAAGCACCAGGCCAGAGCTGCCAGCAATCCCGTGTAGAAAAGAACCTGGAACCAGGGAATAGCCACCCCTTTGACGGCTCCAAAAACAATAGCCAAAAGCATCGCCCCGAAAACAGGCATGAAGACCACCAGGAAACGCCCGGCCAGTTTGCCCCAATACCAGGCACCAATGCTCACTGGCAACGACAGGATGTACTCGAACACACCGGCTTCACGGTCGCCAACCACCGAACGCACGGTGGTGATGAGCATGAAGATGGGCAGGATGGCCATGGTGATCTGCAGGTAGGTCACCAGCAAACGGGACAGGCCCGTGAAACCCATCACCCGTGATTCAGTGAGGCCGGAAACGAACAGCCCAACCATCACTCCGCCAAACACCAGAGAGTAAACCAGAAACCAGCGGGCGCGCAGTGATTCGCCGATATCCGCCTGGGCCAGTTGAATCAATTGCTTCATTTACCTGTCATCCTTTTAGCTAGTGAGCTTCTTGCTCGCGGGTTCGAATATGCTCC
>JAOZJV010000163.1 GCA_029935695.1 Candidatus Krumholzibacteriia bacterium
GATACGGCTTTGCAGTTGGGACCGCGGGATTTGCGCATGATCGAGAATCTGGTGCGGGCCCAGGACAGGCGGAAAACCAACAACGTGCCCAAGGAGCTGAAAAGCCAGGCGTGATCAGTTCGTCACCGGGGAGGCGATGCCCAGAGAGCGGATCGATTCCACCAGCATGGCCAGCCTGACGGGTTTGCTCAGGTGCAGGTTCATGCCCACATCCAGGCACCGGGCCACGTCACTTTTAGTGGCTTCACCGGTCAGGGCCAGGATGGGGATGTCCGCAATTTGATCGCCCCGGGCACGGATGGCTTCCGTGGCCTCATAACCGTTCATGATGGGCATGCGAACATCCATGAACACCAGGTCATAAGCACTTTGGCCGATCATCTCCAGGGCCTGCTTCCCGTTTTCAGCCACCTCACAGGAAATACCAATTTTTTTCAGCAGGTTCAAAACAACAACCTGGTTGAATTTATTGTCCTCAACCACCAGGGCGTTGAAACCAAAATCCGGCAGGCTTTCCTGGGTGTGTGTGACTGCTGCCGGGGCCTCCGCTTTTTCAAGCGGCAACGTCGCGGTGAAAACCGAACCTTTACCTTCTTCAGACTGCACTTCGATATCGCCACCCATCATGCGAGCCAGTTGGCGGCTGATGGACAGGCCCAGTCCCGTGCCATCATACTTGCGGGTGTTGGAGCTGTCGGCCTGTTCGAAATGGCCAAAGATGGCGTCCTGCCGGTGGTGGGCAATGCCAATGCCGGTATCAGAGATCACCAGTTGAATGTGGCCGTTTTCTGAAATCTGGCAGCCAAAATCCACCTGACCCTTTTCCGTGAACTTGATGGCGTTCCCCACCAGGTTGAAAGCCATTTGCCGGACGCGGACAGCATCACCCTTGAAAAAACGGTGGGCTGTTGCCGGATATTGGAAAATCAACTTCAAGCCTTTTTCACTGGCTTCGGATTCCATCAGGAGTTGAACATCCCGCAAAATTTGTTTCAGGTCAAAAGGCTTTGCCTCAAGGGTGAGATTTTTGGTGGATAATTTTGAGTAATCGAGGATGTCATTGATGATGTGAAGCAGCGATTCCACCGAGCGGGTGATGACGTGCAGCTGTTCTTTCTGCTGGGTGTCGAGACGGGTTTCGCGCAGGGTTTCGGCCATGCCCAGAACACCGTTCATGGGTGTGCGCAATTCATGGCTCATGGCTGCCAGGAAATCATCCTTGGCCTTGTCAACCTGGCGCGATCGGGCCAGTTTGGTTTCCAGGCTGGTCACTGCTTTCAAACGTTTGAGAACACCGAAGAAAAAGACAGGCAGGACAATGACTCCCGCCAGCAATCCGGCGCTGAGCTCAGGAAAATCCCGCCAAAATGGGGCTTTGACCATAATCGAAGTGAAACTGAAGGCGCCCATGGCAATGCCCACTGTGAGAAAGCGTTCACCAAAACGGATACCATTGCCAATAATGATCCACAGGAAAATTGGGTAGACGATGGATGCGTTCATTCCTCCGATATGGAAAAACAAGGTCATAATGCCAATGTCCGTCGCCATGCTTACGTACCGGCGTGCCGGCCATCGTTGGGGGAACTTTTTCACCATGAAATACCAACCCAGGGCAAAGAGCAGGTATGAAACGATGGTCAGGAGACTGTCCGAAATGGTGGAGCTGTGGACCTCGTGCCTGAGCTTTCCGATTACCAGAAACAGGAACAAGGCAACCTCGCTCATGGCCACCCGGGCTTTGCTTTGGGCAAGCTCTTCGTCGATTGATTTTTTATTCAAATCTGCCAAAATCATCTCCAAACAGTTTCATTCGAGAGTTGTGGAGTATAAGCTATCGGCTTAAGATGCCAGCAGTTGAGCAGGGGTTTACTTTGGGCATGCCAAGGACTTCTTGCAGAACGGGTCTATTTTTACCTACAATGTTTGAAAGAAATTATTCACCCTAACCCGGTAAGTGGCTCATGACCCCATTGCTTGTCTCCATGTCCGTGATTTCATTGTTGGGCCTGCTTTGGCTGCATCTGGTGTCACGGTCTGAAATTGAGGAGTTGGCCGCTCGGCGCTCCGCAGTGGCTGCGGTGTTAGTTCCCGCGTTTTTCCTGTTGCTGGCTTTCCTGCCGCTGCCAGGGTGGATACCCTCATTGTTCATCATCGTGATTGCTGCTGGTGGCTTCGTCCTGTTGATCCCCTCCGGCCCGGCCGCTGGATTTGAAGACGCCCATGCCACAAAACGCCTTGATGAGCGCACCATCATGTTCTCCAGAGCTGCCCTCAAACCAGGCACCGCAAACTTTGAAAAATACTATGAGGAATTTCCCCACCATAAGGAAAGTGACGACAACTTCAGGCGTCTGCCCGGTTTGATGGACCCGGGATCAGGAAAATTCGAGCCACTGTCATTCCATGCGGCAGGGGCTTCTTTTGAAACGGTCGGACAACTGGTGGATCTTGTGGAAGGAAAGCCGGCGGATCAGAAAGTGGAAATTTCTCCGGAAGAAGCCACGGTTTTTCTCAAGGGGTGGCTGGAAAAACTGGGCGCCTGCAGCAGTGGTGTCACGGTTCTGAAAGATGAACACCTTTACACCATCAAAGGCCGGGGCGAGAAATGGGGGCAGCCTGTTGAGCGTCGGCACCGGTTTGCCATTGCCTTTTCCGTGGAGATGGATCACCGCCAGATGGGCACAGCGCCCGAAGGCCCCACACTGATGGAATCAGGGCAACAGTATCTTCATGCCGGCTCAGTGGCCACCCAGATTGCTGTCTTCATTCGCCGCCTGGGATGGGAGGCCGAAGCCCACATCGACGGCAACTACAAAGTGATTTGTCCTCTGGTTGCCAAGGATGCGGGCCTTGGTGAAATTGGGCGCATGGGATTGTTAATGACCCCCATGCTGGGCCCGCGGGTGCGGTTGGGGGTGATCACCACAGATTTTCCTTTGAACACCGATGAACCTTGTTTTGATCCATCGGTGCTGCATTTCTGTTCTATCTGTAAAAAGTGCGCCACAGTGTGCCCTCCCGGTGCCATCCCCAAGGGTGGACGTGAGGAAATTGCAGGCGCCAAACGATGGCAACTCAATTCCGAAGCCTGCTTCACTTATTGGTGCGCCATGGGCACCGACTGCGGGCAGTGCATGCGTGTGTGTCCCTATTCACATCCGAATACTTTGCTGCACCGGATGGTGCGCAGGGGATTGTCCCATTCAAAACTTTTCCGCCATTTCGCCTTGAAGATGGATGACCTTCTTTATGGCCGCCGGCCCAAACCCATGAAGCCCGATTCCTGGCTGCCAAAGCGTCCCTAAACTGCCTGAAACGATCTGAAAACTCTCTCTCATGCCTCTGGCACATCCTTTGCCTGTTATAAGCTACAGCTTTCAAATCCTTGTTGAATTGGAGTTTAAAGCTGAATTCGGCCTGGAGGACTCGCACTTTGCAATTTGCGGTCCCACGCATCAAGCAAATGGAAACGTTGCGGCAGAAGACCGCAAAAAGAGAGGGACATCATGTTCGGCGAACTGAACATTATTGATTTTTTACTCGCTTCTCCCACGATGATCGTCTTGGCGATCTGCTCCATCATCACTGTTGGGTTTGCCGTGGAACGGTTGCTTTATTTCAACTCTTCCCGCACCAACACCCGGCAGTTCATGAATGAACTGGGCAACCGGATGAAGAGTGGTAACCCGCGCACGGCTCTGGATTTTTGCTCTCAAAGCAACAGTCCCGTGGCTCGTGTCATGGCTCAGGGCATCATGCACATGGGGCGTTCCCGCGATGAGCTGCAGCAACGCCTGGACACTGCCATCGACCTGGAAACCGTAGAGATGGAACGAAATCTCAGCGTGCTTGGCACCATGAGCAACATTGCTCCGTTGCTGGGTTTGTTTGGCACCGTGGTCGGTATTATTCGCGCCTTTGCCGCCATCGCCAAAAGTGGCAGCGGTGGTGGAGCTGTGGTGGCCATGGGTGTTTCTGAAGCCCTGATGACCACGGCTGCGGGTATTGTCGTGGCAGTGATTGCCACCATCGGCTTCAACTTCTTTGTGCGCCAGATTCGCACCCGAACCGCCCAGCTTGAGGATGCCCGTGAAGCCTACTTCACCATCTGGCATCAGTACAACAAGCGCGCTCGTCAGAGCACCGGTGTTGCAGCCACCAGCAACGTTTCCGCTGGCATCCCCAACGGAATGCCTGCAGCCCGACCCACATCCGTGAAACAGGAAGACCCCCTGGCTACGGTCCTCAGCTGACCGGATTGAGGAAGACCCATGGCAGTGCGCAAGAAAAACAGCATCCTGGAGGGCCAGAACGAGGCCAACATCACGCCTCTGGCCGATGTGACCACCACTCTGATCGTGGTTTTCCTGATCACCATGCCGGCTTTGGCCGGGCACGGGATCAAAGTGAACCAGGCAGAAGCCGGCAGCGAGTCGGCCGTGGTCACGCCCACGGAATTGAAAAATGAGAGTCTGTTGACCCTGGCTGTCACCCCCGAGGGAATCACCCTGAACGGGGCCATGGTAGCCGTGGAGCAGTTGGAATACGAATTGAGCAGCAAATTGGCAACCCGAGACGATAAAACCCTCGTCATTGTGCCCCATGACGACGTCCTGCTGGGACAAGTTGTGCAGGTGCTGGATATTGCCAAAGCCAGTGGCGCCGAATCCCTGGCTATGCTGAACGAGATCGGGAGATAACGTGAAGAAGAGCACATTTAAAACCGAGAGCCGAACCACGGTGGTGCCCATCATCAACGTTTCACTGGTCGTTGTGATCACGCTGATGATGATGGGACCGTTCCTGGCCAACGAAGAAGTGGACGTGGATTTGCCCGCGGCCATGGCCAACGAAGTGGGAGAGAGTGAAAAAATCGAAATCACTTTCACCCTGGAGCGCGACATCATCATTGGTGAAGACCATCTGCAGTTGGGCGAGGTGACCCACTATCTGGGCAGCCTGTTCGAAGTAGCGCCCCAGTCGATGGCCCTGGTCAAGGCTGACCAGAGCCTGCCTTATGGAGAAGTGGAAGCTTTGATCGCCATGGTGGAGGCTGCAAATCCGCCCCGCATCGCTTTGGCCACCAAGGAAATCGAGGATACGGAGGCTGGCCAATGATCATGCGATACATTGATCGTTCGCAAAGCACCCGAGGGAGCATGGCCTTCAGCTTTGGCCTGCATGCGGCCCTGCTGCTGTTGATCGGCGTGATTGCCGGGCATCAAGCAGTCATCCGGAACGATGACAGCGATCTGTTGGATATTGCCTACGTGGAAGCCACCCTCGGTGAGGATGTGGCTGCCAAGGTGCAGGCCAAAAAGAAATCCCGGACGCGCCCCGAACCCGCCGGTCGAGGTGTCAACACTGACAGTGCTTTCAAACCCAAGGCCGACCCCAGTCCTGAACCCGTGCGGCCCAAGGTCAAAGAAGCGGCAGCCGATCTTGTGGGCACTATGGCTTCCAAAGCTGTTTTGCCCCAAGCCAAACCCAAACCGCGCATGGAAGCGCCCAAACCTGCGGCGGCAAAGCCAAAACCGGCACCGGCAAAGGTTGAAGTGGCCACACCCATCGTTCAGCCAGCAGCCAAGCCCCAGGCCCTTGCCCAGGCTTCGCAGTTGGAAACCAAAGCACCGAGACCCAAGTCGCGCCAGGTGATTGATGCCGGCAAACTGGGCAAACCAGTCAAAACACTTCAAACGGCCGAAACGGGTTCTCCCCAAGTGGCGGCCCGGCAAAGCACCGAGGCGTTCAAGCCCAAAGCCGGTGGTCTGAAAAGTAAAACTTCCACTGTGGCGTCAGGTGATGATGTGCTCGCTCCTGCGGGAAACACCACCCGTCGTGGCCCGGCTGTTGCTGAAGCAGGCGCCGGTGCAGCCTTGGGTGGGGCTTTGAAGTCTTCAGGCCGCAGCTCCTACAATTCGGGCACCGTGGCTTTGACACCTTCGTCGGGAAAAAGAAGCGGTGGCGGATCATCTGCCGTGGTGGATGTGGACGGGCCCAGTGGTGGTGGCGCAGCCAAAAGTGGCCGCAAGACCATGCTTGATTATGGCAGTGGTGGTGGCGGCCGTGGTGGGGGATTGAACAGCCGTCAGCGCATCGCAGAACCTGGTATGGATACGGTGATCGATCAGCCCAAGTCTGATTCCCAGCCGCGCAACGCCGTGGCGGAAGTCAATCTGGAAGCCAAAGATGTGAACATGTCCATCACCGGTCAGATCCAGGGACGAAAAATATTGCAAAGCGCACCGGCACTTTATACGGCGCAAGCCAAGAAAAAAGGCTGGGAAGGCGTAGTGGCTGTGCATTTCACGGTCATGGCTGATGGACGTGTGAAGGATAATGTGTACTTCGACCAGACATCAGTGCACCGGGACCTGAACCAGGCGGCCATGGCAGCCATCAAAAAATTCCGCTTTGCTCCTTTGGGAGCTGACAAGGCGGCTGTGGAACAGTGGGGCGTGATCACAATCGTCTTCAAGCTGAAGTAAAAAAAAGGAATCCATGTCATGAACGCACTTTCTTTCAAGCCTGCAAGCTCTGGATCTGTGGTTTCGGCCCTTTTAATTATTGCCCTGGTGGGGGTGGTTTCGCCCGCCATCCCCGCCATGGCGCAATCTGCTGATGAAGCCAAACAGTGGACCAGCGATGGAGAAGAAGGGGCGGCATTGCCTGAAATGGTGGTTGAGGCCACCAATGAAGTGCAGCAGAAAATTGAAAAGGGTACTTTCGAACTGGAGCTTGACGCCACAGTGATCGATTCCTTCTTCACGGCCATGGATGAAGTCGCACTTGGTGTGAGTCCGGTCAGTGGGTTGCAACCCCACCTGAACAACCTGGAAACCCTCAAGAGTGACCAGCCTCCTCATTTGTGGTTGCCGGAGATGGCCTCCACCCCGGTGGCCCAGTTCTACCCTTCGGACCCTGAAGGTCACAAGATCAAACGCTGGAATCTGGCAGTTACGGATTTCCGCGGCAGCCCATTTAAGTTGTATGAGGGCAAAGGAAACCCTCCTGAATCTTTGACCTGGGATGGCCAGGGTGATAACGGTGAAATGCTGCGTGTGGGATATCCCTACAGTTACGTCTTCACGCTGACCGACAAAGGCACCAACACCTACAACCACGCCGGGGTGAGTTTCCGCATTCCCGCCCTGGATTATCATCGTGATGGTGACCGTGTGCTGGAGATGGCAGGTGGGCAATTGTTCCCCCGTCAGGAAAGTGCGTTGAATGAGTCGGGGCGCCAGTGGCTGACACGCAGCGCGGATGAAATTCGCCGGCACCCATATTCTCCGGTGCGGGTCATTGTGACCGCGGAAAATCAGGATCTAGCCCAGCGCCGTGCCGCAGAAGTGGCAGGGTATTTGGCCGAGAGCATGATCCTGCCATTGGAGCAGGTGGAAACCGAAACCAAGGTGCGTCCGGATCTCCGCGCAGAGATGGATGGAGCCGTGGCTGTTGTGATTGAGCATGTAGATAAATAACTACAACAAAATA